>DATJRY010000018.1 GCA_035504415.1 Candidatus Sulfotelmatobacter sp.
TCCCCGTGCTGATACGGGTTCATGGTGCCGGCGTCGACGTTGATGTACGGGTCGAGCTTCTGGATCGACACCGAGACGCCGCGGCTCTTCAAGAGCCTCCCCAATGAGGCGGCGGTTATCCCTTTCCCGAGCGAACTGACCACCCCGCCGGTAAAGAAGATAAATTTCGCCATGGGGGATGCTGCGCTTCGCCGAGTCCGCTCCTGGGACCCGCCGCGGCCGGCCGATCCGTCAGACGCTCGGTTGCTTTAGTCGTCCATTCGGAGGGTTACGGAACGACGGCGACGACGAAGCGGTCGAGATCGGCGTAGTCGCGGATCGTTTCGACGCCGGCGGTCGGCAGCCACTCGCGCACGAGCGTTTCGAGCGTGCTCGCGTTCGCGGGGCCGGCTTCGAGGATGGCGATGCCCCGCGGCGCGATCAGGTGCGGCAAATCCGGCAATAGGCGGCGGTAGAGATCGAGTCCGTCGCCGCCACCGTCGCGCGCGAGCAGCGGCTCGAACGACACCGGATCGGGCGGCGGCGCACACGCGGCCGATGGGACGTACGGCAGGTTCGCGACCAGCGCGTCGAACGGTGCGAACGGCAACAACGGCGCGGCGAGGTCGCCACGCACGAACGTGACGTGCTGAAACACGTTGTTGCGCGCGGCGTTGCGGCGCGCGACGTCGAGTGCGTCCGCCGAGACGTCGCTCGCGTACACGCTCAGGTCCGGCAGCTCGGCCGCCAGCGTGACGGCGATCGCGCCGCTGCCGGTGCCGATGTCCGCGGCCTTCCCGCCTTCACGGCCGATCGCACGCACGTGCCGAACGGCCCACTCGACCGCCAGCTCCGTTTCCGGGCGCGGGACGAGCACGCGTCGGTCGACGCCGAACATGCGGCCGTGGAAGCCCGCCTCGCCGGTCACGTACGCCAGCGGTTCGCCGGCCGCACGACGTTCGACCACCGCCGCGAACCGCTCGGCGACGTCGGGGTCGAGCTCGCGGTCGCGGTGCGCGATCATCTCCTGCCGGGTGACGCCGCCGGCGAACGCCAGCAGGAACGCCGCGTCGAGCCGCCCCGTCCCGCCGACGGGCTCCAAGCGCACCGCGGCGTCGCGCAGCGCTTCGCCGATCGTCATCGCGTCAATCGCGGACGACGACGACGGCTTTGCCGACCAGCTTGCGGTCCATCAGCGCTTCGACGGCAGCCGGGGCGTTGGCCAGTGTGTATCGTTCGTGCACGCGCGGGCGCAGCGTGCCGTTGCGTCGCAGACCGAACATCGCTGCGAAGTTCTCGCGGTTCGCGGCTGGGTTCTTCGCACTCCAGGGGCCCCAGTAGACGCCCAGCGCCTCGCTCTCGCGCAGCAGCAACCGGTTCGCCGGGATCGCCGGGATGCGGCCGCTGGTGAAGCCGACGATCAGTGCGCGCGCGTTCCAGTCGAGCGTGCGCACCAGCGCGTCGAACTGATCGCCGCCGACGTTGTCGAACAGGACGTCGAGCGCGCCGATGGTCGTCTTCACGCGCTCGGCGAGATCTTCGCCGTCGACCAGCACGTGCGCGGCGCCGGCGTCGCGCGCGGCGCCGAGCTTGGCCTCGGAACCGACGATCCCGAGCACCTTCGCGCCCAGCGCCTGACCGATGTCGACGGCCGCCGTGCCGACGCCCCCGCCGGCGCCGGTGACCGCGAGCCGGTCGCCCGCGCGCAGACGGCCACGATCGACCAGCCCGTGATAGGCGGTGCCGTAGGTCATGATCATCCCGGCCGCGGTGACGAAGTCGAGATCGTCGGGCAGCTTCACGCTGCGCGCGGCCAGCGCGGTCGTCGCCTCGGCGAACGCGCCCGCGCTCGGGAGCGCGCCGACCCGGTCGCCGACGGCGAAGTCGGTGACCCCCTCACCGAGCGCGTTCACCACGCCGGCGACTTCGACGCCGAGCGTGAACGGCAGCGGCGGCTTGTCCTGATACTTGCCTTGCGCGAGCAACGCGTCGGGAAAGTTCACGCCCGCGGCATACACCTCGAGCGCGATCTCGCCGGGCTTGGGCGCCGGGGCGGGAACCTCGGCCAGCACCAGCTCGCGCGGATGGCCGAGCGTGTGCACTTGAATCGCGCGCATGTCAGGCGGGCGCTCCGACCAGCATCGTCAGCCACTCGGCGACCAGCGCGGGCCGCTCGGCGCCCTCGACCTGGACTTCGACGTTCTGCTTGAGCTGCAGCTGTCCGTCGCCGCGCGGCTCGATCGAGGCGACCGTGAAGACGCCCCGGACGCGCGATCCGACCGGCACCGGCGCGACCAGCCGCAAGCGGTCGAAACCGTAGTTCAAGCCCACCATGCCGGCCGGAAGATCGAGCGGACCGGCGTCCGCCGCCAACTGCACCAGCAGCGAGGTCGTGTAGAAACCGTGCGCGATGGTGCGGCCGAAGGGACTATGCTGCGCGCACCAGACGGGATCGAGGTGGAGCGGATTGCGGTCGCCGGTCAGCTCGCCGAACGCGGTGACCGCGCCTTGCTCGACGGTGAACCAGGGCGAGGTGCGGCTCGTGCCGACCAGGGTCGCGAGGTCGGCGGCCATCAGTGCTCGTCCGCCAACGCGACGTGCGCGCCGAGCGCGCCGGCCAGATCGAACATCGCCTGGTTCGTCATCTTGTGATATAGCTCGTCGGTCTGCTTGCCGTACTTCGCTTCGATCGCGTCCATGTCGGCGTCGTGAATCCCGTGCGTGACCAGGCGATCGAGCATGTAGCCGGTCCAGAACGTGCCGTCGTTGTCGCCGTCGTGCACGAGCCGTGCCGCCAGCGCCGTACCGGAGAGCGTCGTCGGCGGTAAGGCCACCCCGGCGGCGGTCGCACGCTGCAGCGCCTCGGGGATCAGAAAGTTCCACACCGTCACCCACGTGACGACCGCGTCGCTGCCGTACTGCTTCGAGAGCTTCGCAACTTCGGCGTCGTAGAGTTTGTCACCGGCGATGGCGCGCAGGGCGACCCGCACGTCGAAGGCATTCGGCCCGCCGCCCGCCTTGACGAAGGCCGCGGTGGCCTCGAGATCCGGCGCGCCGTAGTAGGCGTCGCCGCCGTAACGGTTGTCCATCTCCATCGTCGGCGAGGGGCCCGGGGCGGGCTGCGCCGCGGCGGCCAGGGTGCCGGCGCACGCCAAGGCGGCGCCCAGGGCGAACGTGACGAGAATCCTCACGCCACGGAGGGTTCGCCGGCCAGCAGCCGAGCCTTCTCGTCCTTTTGGAGCTCGACGACCAGCTTGTCCATGTCGCCGTCGAGGATCGCCTTGATGTTCTGGAAGTTCTGGTTGATGCGGTGGTCGGTGATGCGGTCCTGCGGGTAGTTGTAGGTGCGGATCTTCTCGCTGCGGTCCCCGGTGCCGACCTGGCTGCGCCGCAGCGCGCCCTCGGCTTCCTCGCGCTCGCGCCGCTGGCGCTCGGCCAGCTGCGCGCGCAGCATCCCCATCGCGCGCTCGCGGTTCTGCAGCTGCGAGCGCTCCTCGCTGCACGAGACGACGATCCCCGTCGGTTTGTGCGTGATGCGGATTGCCGACTCGGTCTTGTTGACGTGCTGTCCGCCCGCGCCGGACGCCTTGAAGGTGTCGATCTCCAGGTCGCTCGGGCGAATCTCGATCGCGCCGTCGTCTTCGACTTCCGGCAGCACGGCGACCGTCGCGGTCGAGGTGTGGATGCGGCCGGCCGCCTCGGTGGCGGGGACGCGCTGCACACGGTGCACGCCGGACTCGTACTTGAACCAGCGATACGGCTCGCCGCCTTTGACCGCGATGACGACTTCTTTGTAGCCGCCGGCCTCGTTCTCGCTCTCGCTCAGCAGCTCGACTCGCATCCGCTTCGATTCGGCAAAGCGCGTGTACATGCGCAGCAAGTCGCCGGCGAAAATGCCGGCCTCGTCGCCGCCGGCGCCGGCGCGAATCTCGATGAAGACGTCCTTGTCGTCGTTGGGATCGCGCGGCAGCAGCAGCTCCTGCAGCTGCTCCTCGAGCGCGCGGCGTCGCTCGCGCAGCTCGCCGGCCTCTTCTTCCGCCAGCGCGGCCAGCTCCGGGTCGCTCTTGTCGGCACGCAGCGCGTCGTTCTCGGCGATCGTGCGCAGCAGCGCCTCCAGCTCGCGAAACACGACGACGGTCGGCTCGATCGCGGCACGCTCCTTGGTCAGCGCCGTGAAGCGTGCCTGATCGAAGCCGCCGCTCGTGTCGGCGAGCGCGGCGTCGATTTCGGCGAAGCGTTTCGAGAGCGTCTCGAGGCGATCGGTGTGCTGCATATGGATGGTCGGGGAAGAAAAGAAGCGAGCCGCACTGCGGCTCGCTTCCGGAGACGAACGGGCGCCGTTAAACGGACGCGGGAACGGTTTCCTGGTCGGCCTTCTTGCGCGTCTTGCGAGCGGCGGCTTCGGCCTTCTTCTTGTCGGCCATCGCCACGCGCTGATTGAACTTGTCGACGCGGCCCGCGGTGTCGAGGAACTTCTGCTGCCCGGTGTAGAGCGGGTGGCATTGCGAGCACACTTCGACCGCAATCGTCGGCACGGTCGAACCGGTGGTGAACGAGGCACCGCAAGCGCACGTTACCTTGGCTTCCGGATACCATTTGGGGTGGCCCTGGGTCTTCACAGCCCCCCTATCTTATCACCGGGCGCAAGAGGGCCCCGGGAATTGCTTCCCAGGGCCCGCCTGCCTGCTTGGTCCGGTGGGTGGCGCTAGACGCCGACCACCGTTTGGATGAGGTGGCGAGCGAACGGCACCCCGATACCGGTTACCAGGTCGTAGCCGACGCCGGCCGTGTACTGTACCGTCGGCGTGGGATACGGGGTCGCCCCGCTGCACGTTCCGTTGACTTCGCAACCCGGCATGGTGTTGGTCCCGAAGGTCACGTCGTAGAACGAGAACGGGTACTCCGTCGCGTTGTTGTAGATGCCGTAGAAGTACGGCGCCGCGTTGCCCAGGCGATAGGGCTTGGCCCCGGTCGCCTTCGCGCACGACGGCGCCTGCGAGCAGGCCTGGAGCACGAGTGCCCACATGGCCGCCGCTTCCGGCGCCGCGACGCTGGTGCCGCCGTACGTCGACACCGTTGCGCCGGTGAAGTCCGTGTTGGCCAGCACGCCGACGCCGCTGTACGGATCGCCTTCCAGCGAGATGTCGGGTTGCGAGCGGCCCGAGGTCGGCACGTTGGTGCCGGTCTGCCACGGCGGCACCGGGGTGACGGTGGACGTTCCGCCGCCGCTCGCACCGCCGGAGTTGGTCTGCGTACCCCAGGCCGTGATCGGCCCGGTGTACTGTCCGGCGTTGTTGAGCGGGACGAAGACGCCGCCGACCGAGGTCACGCTGACGTCGCCCGACGGATACGAGACGCACGGCGTGTTCTCGAGCGAGAGCGAGTACGGCGCGCAGCCGACTTCGCCTTGATCGCCGGAGGAGACGAACACCGCGATGCCTTCCGCCGCCAGCGCCGCGAACTCCGAGGGGCCGAACCCGACGGGGTCGTACGCGCCGCCGACGTTCTGGTTGTAGAACCCGTTGAGCATCTCGGGACCGCCGTAGCTCAGCGAGAGCACGTCGGCCGTGTTGTCCGCGATTGCCTGCTGGATCTCGTCGTCGGACTCCGCCAGACCCTGATAGTCGTAGCCCAGGCCGGTGCTCGGGTCGGGCGAGCAATCCGCCGCGCCGTCGCCGCATTCGACCGGCACGTACGCCAAGTAGAACAGGATGTTGGCGTTGTACGCGAGCGAGGCTTGCTCGGTGTCGATCTGCGCCTCGTAGTCCTCGGGATTGCAGGTCGCCGTCGGCGACTCCGACGGATCCGTATACGGGCTGCTGGCCTGATTGCACGGCGCGGTTACCGGCGGCGGCGTCGCCGTCGGCGAGCCCGCGTAGCCCCAGCCCAAGCTGTTCAGCGCGTTCTGCGAGAGCACGGGAACCTCGGTCAGCGTGCCGGAGCCGCCGGCGACGCCGCCGCCCGGGAACCCGTACGTCGAGTGGAAGACCTTGAAGTCGTTGTATCCGAACGTCGCGTCGATCGGTCCGGTGCCGATGATCCCGATCGAGATGCCGGTGCCGGTGTAGCCGGCCGCGTACGCGCTGGTGTAGTCGAAGGCGCGCGCGATCTGCTGCGGCGTGTTGCCGCCGGTCGAGTTCATCTGCGGGCCGCCGCTGGCGCCCTGGACGAACTGCCGGTGCTTGGCCTGCAGATCGATGACCGCGTCCGCGATGTCCGTTACGGGGAGCGCCTTGGTGAACGTGATGTTGCCGGTCGGCGCGATCAACGTGTGTCCTTCGGAGCTCTTGTAGAACGAGAACGTCGTTCCGAGCGCTTGCGCGAACTGTGCCGGCGTGCCGGCGACCGTGAGCGCCAAGCGCTGCGGGAAGCCGCCGACCTTGAGGCCGTACGACCCGAAGTAGTTCGCGACGGTGACGTAGTCGCTCTTCGACGCCCCGAACATGTCGCCGATTTGGCTGGCCGTCAGGAACTGACGGTACGTGCCGCTGCCCGGCTTGTTCGCGGCGGCCGCGTAGGCGATCAGCCCTGCGGCGTTGCGCTGGTTGACGACGACGTGCATGACCAGGCCGCCGATGTTCATCGCGGAGCCCGTCAGCTTGGCGGTC
Organism: Candidatus Sulfotelmatobacter sp.; assembly: GCA_035504415.1. Classification (NCBI taxonomy): domain Bacteria; kingdom Pseudomonadati; phylum Acidobacteriota; class Terriglobia; order Terriglobales; family Candidatus Korobacteraceae; genus Candidatus Sulfotelmatobacter; species Candidatus Sulfotelmatobacter sp. The sequence continues at coordinate 6,588 of DATJRY010000018.1, forward strand.
GAGGTGAACTTCGCGCTCGGTTTGAGCGTGCGCGTCAGGGCCGCCGAGGGCGTCGACGGACCGACGTTGTTCGAGCCGGTGGAGGGCACCGCGTGCGCGCCGCCGCCGCCGCCGGAGCAGGCCGCGAGGCCGCCGACGAGCGCGAGCGCCACCAGACGCCGCGTGATTGCAAGGGAGCGCATCACTTGACAGAACCTCCGCGGTGGCTCATCGCCGCCAGGCGGCGTTTGAGCGCCTGATGAGCGAGGTGCTCGACGTGCGAGAGCGCCAGCGCGCGCGGCAGCACGACGCCGCCCTGCAGCGCCGCCGTCGCACGTTCGGTGCTCAGGCTCTGCGCGTTCGTCGCCTTCAACGAAAGCGTCTCGGTGATCGCGATCACCTCAGCCGGCACCGTCGCGGAACCGGACGGGAAGAGCCGTGGGGAACCGCCTTCCGAGCTGCTGTAGTCGTAGAACGTTTCGATGGTGTCGCTGGCGACCGTGCAGACCGTGCCCGGTCCGGCGATGTCGTACGCCGAGGTCGTCTTCGTCTCGAGCGTCCCGAACACGGCGTCGGCCGTCGTAACCGTCTGCGTGACCTTGTTGGCCGTGCCGGTGTACGAGGTGGCGCAGGTCGGGTCCAGCGTCGCGCCGGTCGTGATCGTGTCGGTCTCCATCGACGGCTGGGTTTGCGTGGCGGGGATCCAGTCCGGCACCGTCGTCGACGACGTCGCGCCCGACACGCCGTTGTAGTACGTGTAGGTGATGTTACCGCCGGTCGGCGCCCCGAACGTGAAGAGGCGGCCACCCGCGAGTGAGTTCAGCGCGAGCGTCCCGGTGAAGGCAGCCGCGGCGGGCGAACTCAGTGGTCCGGTCTCGATGGCGACGTTGTCGACCCAGCTTCCGCCATCAGAGAGCGCGCCGTTGCACTGCGTGTACGAGCCGTCCGCGAGTTGCTCGCGGTCGATGCTGACGGTCCCGCCCGCGCTCGGGCAGTCGACGCCCGCCGCCGCGGTCGCCGACGAGATGCCGGGATCCGACTCGGTGTACGAGAGGGTCGCATCGTTGTTGAACGTTCCGGTCGCTTCCGGGATCACGTCGATCAGCCCGTTGTTCGCACCGTACACGGTCGTGTAGGTGACGCCGTCGGAGTCGGACGCCACGACCTTGGACTCGCGCAGTTGCGTCGAACCGCCCGACTGCGTGTAGGCCACGGTCGCGGCCGTCGTCGTCGTCGTCGTCGCCAACGTGCCGGTGTCCGTCTCGGTGGACGTGAACGTCGTGTTCGAGCTGGTGCCCGTGGCGGTGACGTTCGCAACCGCGGTCGACGCCATCGTCATGGTGACGGGCGAAGAGCTGATGAGATTGTTGGTGTCGGTCTCCGAGAGCGCGCCCGTGTAGCTCGCGTTCAGACCGCTCGCGTTGGGACGATCGCTCCCCGGTGTCGAGACCGGGTTGGGATTGGGTGCTGACGTCGAGCTGCCGCCGCAACCGGCTAAGAGCAACGCGACGCCGACGCACAAGAGGACGCGCTGGATATGCAAACGCCGCACCTCGTAGGCAAACGAATAGTGGAAAGGACGTCGGGACGCCCATACGGACACCCGGCGAGTAGGCGATACATACCCGCCGTCCGCGCGGATGCCTTCCCCTGCAACGACCGAAGTCGGACGTTTAGCGATTGTGATGGCAGAAGGAAGCAAGCGGACGGACCGCGTCGGCATGATCGACGGTCCCGGCTGCGAACAGAGAGCCGTTCGCCCCCGTTACGTCTCCATGTCGATGAAGAGGTCCCGTTGAACGTTCGTCAGCTCGTGCTCGTCGGGCTCGCCGCCCTTGCCCTTGGCGCCGGCGCCGCAGTCCAGGTCGGACAGGCCGCCGCCCAAAGCGCACCCCCGACGCCGCCCCCGCCGAACAATCAGGCGACCCCGGGCGTCCTGTTAGGCACACCGGTGCCGGCCTATTCGGCACCGCCCGTCGCGCTGCCGTCGCCCTCGCCCAGCGCCGCCCCCGAACGCGGTCGCGGCCGCCGCGGCAGGCCTGCCGCCTCCCCCGAGGCGAGCCCCAGCGAGACGCCCGAACCACCGCAGTTCTCGACGCTCGACGGGGTGTGGGAGATGGCGATCCAGCCGCTCAACGGCGCCCGCACGACCTACTCGCACCTCTACATCACCCAAAAAGGTGACCAGTTGAGCGGCACGTGGGTACGCGGCGAAAAGAAGGGCAAGGAAACCTCGACGTTCACCGGCAGCTTCGACGGCCGCCTGTTCAAGCTGAGCGGCACCGACGCCCACGCGACGTTCACCCTCTCGGGCTACGTGGAGAACTTCTCCGACATGGTCGGCCTACTGACCGCCGTGCCGCCCGGAAGCACGGCGACACCGGCGCCCGGCGTCCCGTTCACGGCGGGCCACCGCAAAGCGTCACGGGACAAGGGAGTCATCTGAGGCGGTGAGCGACCGGGCGTTCGGGTTCCGCACGCGCGCGCTGCACGCCGGGACACCACCGGACGCGGAGACGGGGGCGCGCGCGCTCCCGTTGCATCTCTCGACCAGCTTCGTCTTCGACTCGACCGAGCACGCGGCCGAGCTGTTCGCGCTGCGCACCTACGGCAACATCTACACCCGCATCTCGAACCCGACCGTCGCGGCGTTCGAAGAGAAGCTCGCCAACCTCGAGAGCGGCCTGGGCGCCGTGGCGGCCGCCAGCGGCCTGGGCGCGCAGCTGATCGCGGTGCTGGCGCTGGCGCAGGAAGGCGATCATCTCGTCGCTTCGACGAACCTGTACGGCGGCACGATCACGCAGTTCTCGGTGACGCTCAAGCGGATGGGCATCACGACGACGTTCGTGCCCGGCGGCACCGTCGCGGGCGTGCGGGACGCCATTCGTCCCAACACGCGGGCGGTCTTCACCGAGACCATCGGTAACCCGACCGGCAACGTCGCCGATCTGACCGCACTGGCCGAGGTCGCGCACGCGGCCGGCGTCCCGCTTCTGGTCGACAACACGTTCGCCTCACCGTACCTGTGCCGCCCGATCGAGTGGGGCGCCGACGTCGTCATCCACTCGGCGACGAAGTTCATCGGCGGCCACGGCACCGTCATCGGCGGCGCGCTGGTCGAATCGGGCCGGTTCCCGTGGGGCGCGGGCCGCCATCCGCTGCTCTCCGAGCCGAGCCCCGGCTATCACGGCATCAACTTCGCCGAGACGTTCGGCGAGTACGCCTACCTGATGCGCGCGCGCGCCGAGGTGCTGCGCGACGTCGGCGCGTCGATCTCACCGATGAACGCGTGGCTGCTCGTGCAAGGCTTGGAGACGTTGGCGGTCCGGATGCCGCAGCACGTCGCCAACGCGCGCGCGATCGCGACCTTCCTCGCGCAGCGCGACGAGGTCGCGTGGGTGTCGTATGCCGGCCTGCCCGACAGCCCCGAACGGGTGCTGGCGGCGAAGTACCTTCCGCTGGGCGCCGGTGCCGTGTTCACCTTCGGGTTGCGCGGCGGCCGCGACGCCGGCCGCGCGTTCATCGAAGCGCTCGAGCTGTGGAGCCATCTCGCCAACGTCGGCGACGCCAAGAGTCTGGTGATCCACCCGGCATCGACGACGCACCAGCAGCTCACCGACGAGGAGATGCGCGCGGCCGGCATCGGGCCCGACACGGTGCGCCTCTCGGTTGGGCTCGAAGACGTGGAAGACCTGATCTGGGATCTCGAGCGCGGGCTCGCCGCCGCGGCCAAGGTCGCGCGGGTGGAAGCATGATCCTCGAGACCGCCGGCGAGCGGCGCGCGCTGCTCGACCGTTCGCACACCGTCGCGATGGTCGGCGCTTCGCCCAAGGCCGACCGCCCCTCGTACTTCGTCTTCTCCTACTTGCGCACCAAAGGCAAGTTCGACATCGCGCCGATCAACCCGACGACGCCCGCCATCGACGGCGTGCGCTCGTACCCGACGCTGGCCGCGTACGCCGCCGAGCACGGCGCGCCCGACATCGTCGACGTCTTCCGCCGCCCCGAGGAAGCGCCGCACGTCGTGCGCGACGCGATCGCGGTGGGCGCGAAAGCGATCTGGTTCCAGTACGGGGTCGTCAACGACGAAGCGATCCGGCTGGCCGACCAGGCGGGACTCGACGTCGTCGTCGACCGCTGCATCAAAGTCGAGTCGGCGCGCTTCGACGGCGGCCTCGCGTTGGGCGGCCTGAACACCGGGCTGCTGACGGCCAAACGCCGCAGCCGCTGACGTGAGCGACGCCGCCTCGCTCGACGCCCGCATCCTGGCGGCGATCGACGCGTACGCGCTCGACGACGCGGCGTTCCTCGCGCTGGCGCGCGATCTGTTCGCATTTCAGGTCGCGCACGACGCACCGTATGCGGCGTACGCGCGCAGCCTGGGCTTCGACGCGGACCGGTTGCCGGATCGGGTCGAAGACATCCCCGCCGTTCCGTCCGCGGCCTTCAAGGAAGCGCGGCTGGCGACGTTTCCGCCGGAGCGGACCGCGCTGTGGTTCGAGACCAGCGGCACGACGCAAGGCCGCGGCGGCCGCCACGAGTTCGACACGCCGCGGCTGTACGAGGCGGCCCTGTTGGCGTCGTTCGACCGCCTGTTGCTGGGCGACGGCGCGCGACTGCGCTACCTGCAGCTGGTCCCCGATCCGCGCGAACGGCCGCACAGCTCGCTGGGCTACATGATGCGGGTGGTCGCGCGGGAGCGCGGCGACGGCGAGGAGGGCTGGTACTTGCACGACGACGCGCTCGACGTCGAGCGCTTCGTGCACGACGCGCGCGCGGTGAGCGACGCCGGCAGCCCGGTCTGCGTCGCGACGACGGCCTTCGCGCTGGTCGCGCTGCTCGACGAGCTCGACGGGCGCGGCATCGCGCTGCGGCTGCCGCCCGGCTCGCGCGTCATGGAGACGGGCGGCTTCAAGGGCCGCACCCGGGTCGTCGAGCGCGCCTGGCTGTACGAACAGGCCGCGGCGCGGCTGGGCGTCCCGATCGGCTCGATCGTCGCCGAGTACGGGATGACCGAGCTGTCCTCGCAGTACTATGACGCGCCGCGCACGCGCGGGCGGATCGAGCCGCGGGTCAAGACGCCGCCGCCGTGGCTGCGACCGATCGTCGTCGACGGCGAGGGCCGGCCGGTCCCGGCCGGCGTCGTCGGCGCCCTGCGCCACGTCGACCTGGCCAACCGCGGCTCCGTGATCGCGATCGAGACCGAAGATCTGGGCGCGATCGTCGAGGACGGGATCGTCCTGATCGGACGCGAGCAGGGCGCCGAGCTGCGCGGCTGCTCGCTCGACGCCGAGACGCTGCTGGCTCGCCGGGGCTGACGGCGCGACGGACGGCTGCCGGGCTTCCGACAAACGTCCGTCGAATGGTATACCAGACCGCGCGTCTCGCCTGGAGGGCTTTCTGCTTGAGCACCGTCTACCGGACCTTGATCCTCGGAGCGTCGTATGGGTCGCTCCTCGCGACGAAGCTGCTGTTGGCGGGACACGACGCCACGCTGGTCTGCCTCCCCAACGAGGTCGAGGCGATCAACGCCCGCGGCATCCGCGTGCGCATGCCGATCAAGGGGCGCGACGGGCTGCTCGAGGTCGACTCGCGCACGCTGCCGGGGACGCTGCGAGCGGCCGGGCCGTCCGAGGTCGACCCGGCGGACTTCGACCTGGTCGCGCTGGCGATGCAAGAGCCGCAGTACCGCTCGGCGGGGGTGCGTGAGCTGCTCGACCGGGTCGCGACCACGCGCGTGCCCTGCATGTCGATCATGAACATGCCGCCGCTGCCGTACCTGGCGCGCATTCCGGGGCTCGACACGAGCCTGCTGCACGACTGCTACACCGACGCGGCCGTCTGGAGCAGCTTCGATCCGGCCACGATGACCTTGTGCAGCCCCGATCCGCAGGCATTCCGTCCGCCCGACGAAGAGATCAACGTCCTCCAGGTCACGCTGCCGACCAACTTCAAGGCGGCGCGCTTCGACGACGACGGGCACACCGCGATGCTGCGCACGCTCCAGGCCGACATCGAAGCCAGCCGCTTCGCGAGCGACGTCGAGCTGCCGGTCAAGCTGAAAGTGCACGACTCGGTGTTCGTGCCGCTGGCGAAGTGGGCGATGCTGATCACCGGCAACTACCGCTGCGTGACGGCGTCGGGTCCGCGCGCGATCCGCGAAGCGGTCTGGGACGATCCCGATCAGTCGCGGGCCGTCTACGATTGGGTCCGCTCGCTCTGTGTCGATCTGGGCGCCGTCCCCGAAGACCTGGTGCCGTTCGAGAAGTACGCCTCGGCCGCGCAAGGGCTCACCCGTCCGTCGTCGGCGGCGCGCGCGCTGTTCGCCGGCGCGCCCAACATCGAACGCGTCGACAAGCTCGTGCAGGGCATCGCCGCGCAGCGTGGGATGCGCAACGCCGTCCTCGACGAGACCGTCGAGCTGGTCGACCTGCAGCTCGCCGTCAATCGCGCACAGACCGCCGTGGCCTGAGCGCCGGATGGCGAAACGCCGCGGCGTCGCCGCACCCGACACCAGCTGCGTTCCCGTTCCGCAACGCGACGGCGGCTTCGCCGTCGAGCTGCGGTTTCGCCTCGATCCGGGTGCTCCGCCCGATCGCGTCGACGCGCTGCAACGGGCGCTGCGCCTGCGGCCCGAGTCGATCACGGTGCAATTCGCGTACGAGCCGCGGGCGCGCGGCCTGCGCATCAGCGGGCTCGAGGTCGGCGAGGTTTTCACCTACGCGACCCGCGTCGCCGACGCGATTCGCGAGATCGGGGACCTCGTGCGCGACGAACCGCCGCCCGCGCGCACGCCCGCGCGTTCGGTCGAAGACCGCGCCCGCCCCGCGGTGACGATCGAGACGACCGAACAGCGGTGGGCGTATGAGCCCCCCGGCTCGTTCTTGGTCGAGCCGCCTCCGCCGACACGGGTCGAGCGAGCCCGCGCGTCGGCGCGCGCGCTGGTGGCGCGCATGACCGGGCGTAAACCGCGCGCCGACGACGCCGGCTAACCAGCCGATGTCCGACGGGGCGCTGCGCGCGCTGCCGGCCGCGCGCGTCGTCGGGTTCGTGGCCGACGCGGCCGAACGCTGGGCCGACGCGGACTTCGCGCCGCGCGTGCGCGCGACGCGCGCGATCGTCGACCGGCTCGGCTACAGCGAGCCGGTCGTCGACTACGCGCTCGACCGCCTCTTCTTCGGCATCACCCGCGCATCGCTCGAAGCGACGATCGTCGCCGAGCTCGGCAGCCTCGCCGCGCTCGACGGTCCGGTCGCACGCCACGGCACACCGTCCGGCTGGGCACGCGGCGTCGATCGCGCGGTGATCGTCAGCAGCGACACCACGATCGGCGTCGCGCTCGTCCCGGCGGTCTTCGCGCTCTGCGCGAAGTGCGACCTGGTCGTGAAGGACCGCAGCGACGCGCTCGTGGCCGCGTTCTTCGCCTCGCTCGCCGAAGAGCATCCGGCGTTCGCGCACGCGGCGCTCGCGCGCAGCTGGTCCGGGGGCGAGGATCCCGGCGAAGACGCGCTGTTCGCGAGAGCCGACGTCGTCGTCGCGTTCGGCCGTGACCAGACGCTGCGCGCGATTCGCGCGCGCTCCGGCGTCCAGACGCGCTTCGTTCCGTTCGGCCACCGGATCAGCGTGGGCCGGCTGCACGCCGCCGAGGTCGCCGCTGCCGATGAGGCACTGCTCGCGGGGATCGCGCGCGATGCGCTGCTGTACGACGGCGAAGGCTGTCTTTCGCTGCACGCCCTGTTCGTCGAGGCGGACGACGTCGAGCTCACGGAGTTCGCGGTCCGGCTCGCCGCCGCGTGCGAGCGCGTCGCCGTCGAGTTTCCCGCCGGGCGTATCGACGCCGCGCGCGGCGCGCGCGCCGCCGCCTACCGGCAGCTGGCGGCATTCCGCGCCGCGAGCGGTCGCGGCGCCGTGCTGCGCGCCGCCGACGCGACCATCGTCGCCGAGGCCCCGCTCGACGATCCGCTACCGCTGGTCGCGCGTACGCTGCCGATCTACCGCGGCGACGACGCGACCCTGGCGGCCTACGTCGCCGCGCAGCGGCTTCCCGTCCAGGCACTCGGCGTCGCGCACGTCGACGACGCCGCGATCGCGCTCGCCGCGCGGCTGGGCGCCGTGCGCGCCGCCGCGCTGGGCACGATGCAAGACCCGCCGCTCGCCGGCCGCCACGGCGGCGAACAGCGCATCGCCCCGTTCGTCCGCTGGATCGACGCTCGCTAGCCTTGCGGCCCCAGGATGATGTTATACTCATATCACGATGACACCGAAGCGAGTTGAACTGCACGTCAGCGAGGAGACGGCCGAGCAATTGAAGCTGCGCGCCACCTTCGAGCGTCGCTCCGTGAACGAGATCGTCGACGATGCCATCCAAGAGTATGCGGAGGCGCATCCGATCTCGCGGGAGCGCATGGTCGAGATGGCGCGTGCGATTGCCGAAGAGGATGCTTCGCTGCTTCAGACGCTCGCTGACGCTTAGTGAATTACTTCACCGAGGACGACCTTATCGCGTTTTACGAGGCTACCATCGGGCCCGCAGTCCTTCGTTATCGCGATGGCTTAGCATCCGCCGTTGGTCGACCGGGCCAAAGCGTTTTTGGCGAGGATGCTTACCCAACGCTCGCCTTGAAGGCGGCGGCGCTCATGCAGTCGCTTGCGCAAAATCAGCCGTTCGTCGACGGGAACAAGCGGATCGCTTGGATTTGTGGAAAGCTCATGCTTCAGCTCAACCGACTGACGATTCGCGCTACGGACGAAGAGGCGCTCGATCCGTTCGCGAATCGGATTGCTCGTGGCATGAGCGTGGAAGAGCTTGGTGCATGGATCGAGCATCATGCTTCGCCCTACGAGCCGTCGTAGCATCTGACCTCATGGCGCCGTATCATTTACCCGCCGACGAGTTGGAATCGGTCGTCACGGCGATTCCGGGGCCGCGCTCGCGTGCGCTCGCGGAACGGCTCGCGCGCTACGAAGCGCCGGGCGTCACCTATCTGGGCGACGACTATCCGGTGTTCTGGGAGTCGGCCCGCGGTGCGCTCGTCGTCGACGTCGACGGGAACCGCTATCTCGACCTGACCTCGGCGTTCGGCGTCGCGGCGACCGGTCACACCAATCCCGCTGTCGTGGCCGCGATCGAGGCGCAGGCGCGCATGCTGATCCACGGGATGGGCGACGTGCATCCGACCGAGGTGCGTACCCGGCTGCTCGAACGGCTGGCCGCCATCGCTCCCGGCGACCTGACGAAGTCGTTCCTCTCGACGGCCGGCGCCGAAGCGGTCGAGTTCGCGCTCAAGACGGCGCTGCTCGCGACCGGCAAGTCGCGTTTTCTCGCCTATCACGGCGCCTATCACGGGCTGACGCTCGGCGCGCTCGAAGTCATCGGCATCGACAAGTTCCGCGCGCCGTTCGCGCCGCTGGTCGCCGAGCGCGCGACGTTCCTGCCGTACCCCGGTGCCGAGACGACCGCCGACGCCGCGCTCGACGCCGTCCGGGTGGCGCTCACGCGGGATCCGGACATCGGCGCCATCGTGCTGGAACCGATCCAAGGGCGCGGCGGCGTCATCGTTCCGCCGGACGGCTTCTTGCGCGGGCTGCGCGCGCTGTGCGACGAACGCGGAGTTTTACTGGTGCTCGACGAGATCTACACCGGCCTGGGCCGGACCGGCACCTGGTTCGCTTGCGAGCACGACGGCATCGTCCCCGATCTGCTCTGCTTGGGCAAAGCGCTGGCCGGCGGTGTGCCGCTCTCGGCGACGATCGGTACGCCGCGGGTCGTCGACAGTTGGCCGCGCAGCGCCGGCGAAGCGCTGCACACCTCGACCTTCTTGGGCAACCCGCTGGCGTGCGCGGCCGCGCTCGCGAATCTCGACGAGCTCGAACGGCAGGACGCGCTGGGGTTGGTGCGCACGCGCGAACCCGTCTTGGCGGAGCGGCTGCACGCGTTGCGTGCGCTGCCCGGCGTGCGCGACGTGCGCGGCCGCGGCTTTCTCTGGGCCGTCGAGTTCGGCACGGCGGCGCGCGCGAACCGTATCGTCGTGCGCGGGTTGGCGCGCGGCCTGGTCCTGCTCCAATCGGGGCCGACCGGCACGTCGATCACCCTCGCGCCGCCGCTCACCATCGCCGACGAGCAACTCACCCGTGCCCTCGACCTGTTCGAGCACACGGTGCGTGAGGAAGGAACACGATGAGCAAGCTCAAGGTCGGGATCGTCGGCAGCGGCTTCGGCGGCGCGGTGCACGCGCCGGCGTATGCGTTGCATCCGCGGTTCGAGGTGGTGGCGATCGCCTCGCCCACCAGTGCCGAGCGGGTCGCGCGCGAGCGCAAGATTCCGCACGCCTTTCCCTCGGTCGAGGCGATGCTGGCCGGGGTCGAGCTGGACGTCGTTTCGGTCGCCTCACCGCCGTTCGACCATCACCGCTCGGTCGTGGCCGCGCTGGGCGCCGGCAAGCACGTCCTGTGCGAGAAGCCGTTCGCGCTGACGGTGGCGGAGGCCGAAGAGATGACGGCGCTCGCGGTCGGCACCGGCGTCGCGAACGTGATGGCGTTCGAGTTCCGTTACCTGCCGCAGGTGCGCGCACTGGCCGAGCTGATCCAAAACGGGCACTTGGGCGCGCTGCGCGAGATCGAGGTCGCGCGGCTCGGCGGCGATCTGCTCGAACGGGTCACCACGCGCGAGCGCGGCTGGTGGTTCGACCGCTCCAAGGGCGGCGGCGTCGCCAACGCCTACATGCCGCACTTCTTCGACTTGGCCAACCACCTGGGCGGACGCGCGGCGCGCGCGACGCACGGCTTGCTGCGCACCGCGAACGCGCTGCGCACCGACAAGGACGGCCGTTTCGAGAGCACGGTCGCCGACGGCGCCTTCGCCTTCGTCGACTACGGGGACGGTCTGGTCGGACGCGTCAGCGCCGACTCGACGACGGTCGTCGAGTCGGTCACCATCGCGGTGCACGGCGAGGTCCGCAGCGCGATCGCCAGCGGGACGTCGCTCGGCGACCTGACGCTGTTCACGATCGCCGACGACGAGGAAGACGAGCTCGAGGTCGCGGCGCTCACCTACGCCAAGCACGGCGTCGTCCACCCGAACATCCCGGCGTTCCTCGAATTGCTGGACGGTTTCGCGCGTCGCATCGACCTGGGCGCGAGCGACGCGCCGACCTTCGCCGACGGCCTCGCGACCCAGCGGCAGCTCGACGCGATCGGCTACGGCACGACCGGCTGACGCCGGCCGTGCCGCGCCCCGCGCGCTACGGTAGGTTGGGGTCGCTCAACGCCGTCGCCATCGCGCGGTAGACGTTGAGACGGCCGCAGCCCTGGTTCGGATCGTTGAGGTTGTCGGCGGTGGAACAGAGCAGCTGCTTCATCTTCGCGGTCGACTGGTAGGAGCTGTTGACCGACAAGATCAGGGCAGCGGCACCGGCGATGTGTGGGGTCGCCATCGAGGTGCCCTCGATCTCGACCTGACAGTCGGTGGCACCGCTGCTGCCGGGATAGTCCGGTCCGCAATAGCCGGCGAAGTTCTCGTCGAACGGCGTGCTGGTCCAGATGTTGGCGATCCAGTGCAGATCGTCGGCGTCGTTATCGTCGCTGGCGTCACCGCCCGGCGCCACGATTCCCCACGACGAAGCACTGCCGAACGAGTCGGTTCCTGACGGACCGTAGTCGGTGTAATCGGTCACGTACTCGATCGGCGAGCTGCTGCTGCCGCCGGTGTGGCCGGTGCCGTTGAGCTGGCCGTCGTCGAGCGCGGTCGCGCCGGCGGCGATGACGCCGGTGTCGCACGCCGGTGTTTCGACGGGCGGTCCGTAGCCGTTACCGGCCGCCGCGACGACGACCACGTTGGCGGCGATCGCGTTCTCGACCGCTTGACCCTCGGCTTCGTCGTCGTCGCCGCCGTCGCCGTTCTGCGGCGTACCGCACACGCCGCCGCCCAAGCTCATGCTGATCACGTTGGCGCCGTTGTCGACGGCGTCGGTAATCGCCGAGGCGATGTCGGCCGGCTCCGCCCCGCACTGCGGGTCGGTCGTGGTGTCGCTGGTGCAGTTGTCGTTCGGCGTCGGGAAGACACGGTAGCCCATGAGCGACACGTTGCCGCCGTCGCCGAGATATCCCAGCGAGTTGTTCATGTCGGCAGCCGCGATGCCGGCGACGTCCGTGCCGTGGCCCATCGGATCGGTCTCGAAGCTCGAGCTCGATTGCGACGTACCGGCCGCGTTGGTGATGAAGCAGTGCTGGTAGACGAGCTTCGAGCTCAGCTCCGGATGCGTCGGGTCTTCGCCGGTATCGATGATCGCGATCTTGACGGCGGACAACCCGAGCGCGTTCGCGTTGGTGATCCCGCTGCCGTTGCCGGGCTGCGAGTACCCGAAGGCGTGCTCGAGGCCGACCGCGTGCATGTCCCATTGTCCGGGAATGGACGCCGTCTCGGCATACGGCAGCTGCTCGTAGGTGGACGTGCTGCCGGTCTGCGCCGCGGTGAAGCCGTCGAAGTACGGGTCTCGAGGCCAGTACGGCTGGCTCACGGTCGCGGCTCGGCGGCGCACGCCGCTCTGCGCGACGCTCAGGACGCCCGGCTCGGCACGCAGCAGCGCTGCGGCGGCGGCCACGCTCTGGCCGGCCGGAACGCCGACGACGCGCGTGACCCGGCCGGTGTGCGAGAAGGTCAGCGAGCGCATCAGGCGCACGCCCGCCGCGGACTCACGCTGCGCGACCGCCGCCGCGTTGCGCGAGAGCGTCGCCGCGTCGTAGGTGACCTCGAGGACGTTCGGCGAGGCACCCAGCGCCGGTTGGCGTCCGTGCAACGCGCGACGCACCGGCCGCGTCGACGACGCGACCGCGACCGCGTTGGCCGACTGATCGTCGGTCGGGCAGATGAACGCCTGCGGGTTGTCGGTCGGGCTCGGCGAGGGCTGCGGCGAGCTCGAGAGGCCGTACAGCAACAGCACGTAGGTCTTGCCCGCCAGCACTTGCTGCGTGTCGCCCGAGACCGAGGCGAAGCTGACCGTCGTGCCGCTCAGCGTCCCCGGTCCGAGGATCGTGTTCCAGCCGGCGCTCGGCGTCGTCGGGTCGTAGAACGCGATGTACAAGTACGGTTCGCTTTGCGCGACCGAGGCGGGAATGGTCAGCGAAAAAGCCGGCGACGCGGTGAAGCTGAGCGTCGTCGACGGTGTGAAGGCCAGGTAGACCAGCGGATCGATCCCGCTCACGCCGATGTTCTGCGCGCGCCGGTGCACGCTCTGGACGGTCGGCGTCCCGTTGGGCTGCTGGGTCGTGAAGGTGGCGCTGAGCGTCGTCGTGACAGACGTCGGCGGCATCGTGATCGTGCCGCTGTAGCCGGCGGCCAGCGGCCCGAGCGTCGTCGGCTCCGACGCGGTACTGCTGACCGGGATCGACAGGCTCTGGCTGTTCGTCGGCGTCGGCGTCGGCGTCGGATTGGTCGGCGGCCCGACGTGCCCGCCGCCCCCTCCGCCGCCACAGGCGGCGAGGCTGACTGACGCCGCCGCAACGAACGCGGCGAGCCGGACGAGGACGCGATGCTTCACGAGGGTGCCTTCCGTGGACAGGGTTGGGCCCTGGCTTCCACCCGCCCGCCAGCCGTCCTCGCGGCCGGGCGGAAGCCTCACGGAATCCTTAGGTCCTTAGATGCGGACCTTCGCGCTCGCCGCCGGCGGGCTCGGATCGCCCACCGCGATTGCCATCGCGCGGTAGACGTTGAGGCGACCGCACCCCTGGTTCGGATCGCCGATGTTGTCGGCGGTCTGGCAGAGGAGCTGACGCATCGCCGCCGGCGACTGGTATGGCGAGCTCAGCCCGCCGGTCGCGGAGAGGATCAGTGCCGCTGCGCCGGCGACGTGCGGGGTCGCCATCGACGTACCGGCGATCTCGGTCCGGCAATCGGGGTTCGTCGCCGACGCCTCGTTCGGGTAGTCGTTGGTGCAGGCACCCTCATAGGTCGTGTCGCTCGACGAGGACATGAACGGCGTCGAGGTCCAGATGTTCTCGATCCAGTGCAGGTCGTCGTTGTCCAGATCGCTCGACGGGTCGCCGCCCGGCGCGACGATCCCCCACGACGAGGGGCTCTGGTAGGTATCGCCGGTTCCGTAGTCCGTGTAACTGGCCACGTACTCGACCGGCGAGGTCGACGTGCCGCCCGAATGGCCGCTGCCGTTGGCCTGGCCGTCGTCCAGTGAGGTCGCGCCGACCGCGATCACGCCGCTATCGCAGCCCGGTGCTTCGACCGGCGGCCCGCTACTGTTGCCGGCCGCGGCCACGACGACGATGTTCGCGGCGATCGCGTTGGCGACGGCCGCCCCTTCGGTCGGATCGTCGTCACCGTTGGGCGCATCGCCGCTGTCGCCGCACTCATCGCCGCCCAAGCTCATGCTGATGACGTTGACATGCTGCGCGACCGCGTCGTTGATCGCCGAGGCGATGTCGGTCGTGCTGCTGCCGCACTGCGGATCGTTCTCCGCCTCGCTCGGATCGTTCTCGCAAGCATCGTCCGGCGTCGGGAACACGCGATACGCGTAGATCGAAACGTTGCCGCCCGCCCCCGCGAAGCCGAGACCGTTGTTCATATCGGCGGCCGCGATGCCGCTGACGTCCGTCCCGTGGCCGTCCGGATCGGTCTCGTAGTTCGAGGTCGACTGCGCGTTGTTCGGGTTCGAGATGAAGCACTTCTGGTAGGCGATCTTGCCGCCGCCCAGCTCCGGGTGCGTCGGATCCTCGCCCGTGTCGATGATCGCGATCTTCACCGACGACGAGCCGAGCGCGTTCGCGTTCGTGATGCCGCTGCCGTTGCCCGACTGCGAGTACCCGAAGGCGTACTCGGAGCCGATGGCGTGCATGTCCCACTGACCGGGAACGTCGGCCGACTCGGCGTAGGGCTCGACCTCGTACGTCGAAGGCTGATCGGTGTAGCCCAGCGACGGGTCGACCGACGCGTTCTGCGCGGCCGTGAAGCCGTCGAAGTACGGATCGTTGGGCCAGTATGGCGTCGTGACCGCGTCCGCGTGACGGCGGCCCGCGCTGCGCTGCACGGCCAGAACGCCGGGCTGGTTCTTGAGCGAGGCCTCGACCGAAGCCAACTGCGTCGCCGGGACCGAAAGAACGTGCATCACCTGGCCCAGGTGCGAGAAGGTCAACGAGTTGACCAGCTTCGCGCCGCTCGCCGTCTCGCGCTGCGCGATCGACGCGCTGCTGCGCTGCGCCGTCGAGCTGGCGTACGTCACGACCAATTGCGTCGTCGACGCCGGCGCATTGCGCTGACCGCGTGAACGCACTGCCATGTGCGTGACCTCGCCGCGCGCATGCGCTCCGGCACCGCGCGCGACCGACGAGGTCGAGTCACTGGTGGGGCACGTGAAGTCCGCCTGGTCGAAGCTGCCGCTCGGCGTCGCGGTCGGCGTCGGCGTCGGCGTCGCGCTGGTGGGCGGCGTCGTCTTGCCGCCGCCACCGCCGGAGCAGCCGCCGAGCAACGCGGCAGCCAAGAAGGACGCTAAAAGCGTACGAGCAGTTCGAGACAACGTCGGACCTCCGGAGGATCGGTCCAACGACGGACCGGGCTTTCCCTCATGTACGTATCGGCCGGATGTTAATCCCGGCTGAGAACATGAAGGCCGGCTGAGAATTTACTCAGCCGGCACGGTGGCCGAGCGCGACGTTCGTGGGCGGCGAGCCGTCGGCTGCGTCCGCGAGCCGCCGCCAGAGCAATCCGAGCGCGGCGATGGTTGCACGCTCGCGAATGTCCGAACGCGTCCCCGGGAAGGTCACCCGTCGCGTCTCGACCGACCCGTCCGGCAGCGCGAGCGCGAACCACACCAAACCGACCGGCTTCTCGGCCGTCCCACCGTCGGGACCGGCGATTCCGGTCGTCGCGAGCGCGACGTCGACGCCGAGCCGCGCGCGCGCACCGCGAGCCATTGCAGCCGCCGTCTCCTCGCTGACCGCGCCGACGCTTGCGAGCGTCGTGACCGGGACGTCGAGCAGCGCGGTCTTCACGTCGTTCGCGTACGCGACGATTCCGCCGCGAAACGCGGCCGACGCGCCCGCCACGGTGACGATCGCGTCGGCGACCGCGCCGCCCGTGCACGACTCCGCCGTGCCGAGCGTCCAACCGCGCGCGACGAGCTTGGCGACGATCGCGCCGGGCAGCGTGACGTCGTCCTCGCCGTACGAGAAGCTCCCGACGCGCGCGCGCAGCTCGGCCAGCACCGGCGCGATCATCGCGTCGGCCTCGGCGCGGCCGGCGGCCTTCGCCATCACCTTGACGTCGACGCGAAAACCGTGCGCCAGCATCGCGATCTTCGGGTTCTCGAGCGTGCGGAACAGGTCTTCGACCTTGCGGTCCAGGTCCGACTCGCCGATGCCGACCGTGTGCAACGTGCGCGTGTAGATCGCCTCGCGCAATCCGTACCGCTCGACCAGCCAGGGAATCAGCTTCTCCGCCAGCATCGGCCGCATCTCGCGCGGCACGCCCGGCATGCACGCGACGAACTTCCCGTCGGCGCGCAGCGCCGCGAAGCCCGGCGCCGTGCCGTGCGGGTTGTCGAACACGATGCTCCCTTCGGGCAGATACGCTTGGCGGCGATTGTTCTCGGCCATGGTGCGGCCGAAGCGCTCGAAGATCCGCTCGATCGCGCGCAGCGAGGGTTCGTGCAGCACCAGCGGCCGGCCGACGACGCGCGCCACCGCTTCTTTGGTGAGGTCGTCGACGGTTGGGCCCAAACCGCCGGTCGTGATCGCGCCGTCGGCGCGGTCGAGCACGCCGCGCAGCATCGCCTCCAAGCGCTCCGCGTTGTCACCGACGGAATGCTTGGCGTAGACGTCGACGCCGTGATCGGCGAGCGCGCTCGCCACCTGTGCGCTGTTGGTATCGATCAGGTGCCCGAGCAAAATCTCGGTCCCGATCGTCACGATCTCCGCGGACGCCACGTGCCCTCCTTCGCTACGCGCCCGCCTCACGGCCGGCGGCGCGTTCGTCGTCCTCGAACCAGGCGGGGTACGTCACCGTGGCGTCGAGCGCGAAACCGTCGGCGGCCAGGATCATCGCGGCGCGCCGGGCGAGGGCGTCATCCGCCAGCTCGCGCCGGTTCTGCCGCTTCTTCGCCGCGATCGCCTCGACGAAGCGGACGAACTTCGCGTCGAGCACGCGCTCGAGCGCGGCTTTGAGGATCTTGCCGACGCGCGGCGCGACGCCGCCGGTCGAGATGCCGATCTTCACCGGCCCGGCGCGCACGATCGCCTGCATCGCGACGAAGCCGTAGCGCGGCTGATCGATCGTGCACAGCAGAAACCGGTGCGCGTCGGCCAGCGCGCGCAAGCGCGCCGAGAGCGCCGCGTCCTGCGGCGTGGAGATGACGAAGAACGCGTCGCTGACGTCCTCGTCGCGCAGCGAGGCGGGGTCGGTGATCCAGCGCACGACCGCGCCGACGTCTTCCAGCGCGGCGACTTTTTCGCTCGCCTCGCGGTCGTCGCTGGGCCCGATCACCACGCACGGTCGGCCGACCAGATTGAGGCTGACCGAATAGAACCCGCGCGGCGGGAGGGGATCGTCCGCGTCGGCCGGCGAGTGCGCGAGCTCGGACATCAGAAGTCGACCGGCCGCAGGTAGAACTCGTTGATCGCCGTCGACGAAACGAGCGCCGTCGTCGGCAGGTGACGCTTCCAGTGCGTCGCGTCGACCCGCCGGCGCACCAGCCGGACCTCCTCGAGCGTCAAGCCGCGGGCGACGATCGCTTCGTCCTTGAAGCCCAGCAAGATCATGTTGAGGATGCGGTCGGCCTTGGCGTAGGTGATGCCCAGGTCGCCTTCGTCGGTCTGGTTCGCCTCGAGATCGGCGCTGGGCGCCTTGTCGACGACCTCGCGCGGGACGCCCAGGTGGCGCGCCAGCGCCCAGACCTGCGTCTTGAACAGGTCGCCGATCGGATTGACCGGCGGCGTGTCGTCGGCGTGCCAGGTGAAGTAGCCCATTAGCCGCTCCGTCTTGTTCCCGGTGCCGACCGGGAGCGCGCCGCGCCGGGCCGACTGATCGAACAGCGCCAGCATCCGCATGCGCGCCATGACGTTGCCCTTGCGTCGCGCGTCGGCATCGGGCGCGAAGCGCAAGTAGCCGTCGACGGCCTCGCTGATCTCGATCGTCTCGCCGTGGATGCCGATCGCGTCGATCACGCGCTGCGCGTCGCTCAGCGAGTCGGCGCTCGAGGTGCGGTACGGCATGCGGATCGCGTAGACGTTGTCCGAGCCGAGCGCGCGGGCGCACAGGAACGCGACCAGCGCGCTGTCGATCCCGCCCGAGAGCGCGACGACCGCGCGCGAGACGCCGCGGCGCTCGACGATCTCGTCGCGCAGGAACGCCACCAGCCAGTCCGCGGTCAGCGCCGGATCGATCTCGAGCGAAGGCTCTTCGGGACGCGCTTCGATGACGGGAAACATCATACGCGTTCCTCGAGCCGCCGCACGACCGGGATCGCTTCGTCGAGCCACAGGTCCGGCAGCACGGCCGAGAGATCGCCCAGCAGCGGCAGCGTCGCGCGCGCCAGATCGACCTCGTCGGGGTCGAGCACGATCCGCACGATCTGCGCGCCCAGCGAGGGCGAAGCCGCGATCAGCTCCCCGCGCGGCGAGAACGCGCAGCTGCCGCCCGACATCCCCTTCCCGCCTTCGAAGCCGGTCAGTCCCGCATACAAGACGTAGACGCCGTGCTCGGCGGCCATCGACGAGAGGATCGCTTTCCAGCGCGCGTTGCTCTCCAGCTCGCCGGCCGGACCGCCCAGACCGCGCCCGGGCGAAGCGCTCGGGACGATCAGCACGCGCGCGCCCTTGAGCGCGGCGACCGTCGCCGTCAACGAGTGCCAAGCATCCTCGCAGATCAAGACCGCCGCCGTCCCGAAGACGCTCTCGTACGTCCCCAGGTGCCGGCCGCGCGTGAGGAAGCGTTCCTCGTCGAAGACGCCGTAGGTCGGCAAGAACATCTTGCGGTGGACGTGCACGACGCGCGCGCCGTCCGGTTCGCCGCAGCGCACCACCAGCGCGGCGTTGTGGAACGTCCCGCGCGCGTTCTCGTAGAAGCCGATCACGACTTCGACCGGCACGCGCGCGCCGCGCGCACGCCACAGCGCGTCGATCCGCTCCGCCAGCGCGTCCACGTCGAACGCCAGCTCGTAGACCGCGCCTTCGAGAAAATACCCGGTCAGCGCCGCTTCGGGGAAGACGATCAGCCGCGGCGGATCGTCGGCCAGCTGCGCGAACACGTCGCCGACCGTCGCCAGGTTCGCCTCGACGTCGCCCTTGCGAGGCTTGAACTGAACCAGCGCCGCCGAGATCACGGGACTACTGCGCCACGGCCAGCGATGGGACGGCGGCGAGCCGCTCGGCGATCTCTTCGGCGGGGTAGGTCAGGATCTCGACCAGCGTCGGGTGCAAGTGCGGGATCTGCGCGTACTGCCGCACCGTCGCGCCGAACGCCATCGCGACGATCAGCGGTTCGATCAGATCCGAGGCTTCCGGCCCGAGGATCGCGGCACCGAGGATCTTGCCGTCGCCGGGCGCGGCCAGCATCTTGACGAAACCGCGGGTGCGGCCGAGCGCGACCGCCTTGCCGTGCTCGGCGAACGGGTAGCTGGCCGACAGATACGGCGTTCCCGCGCGCTCCAGCTCGCGCTCGGTCGCGCCGACCACCGCGACCTGCGGGTCGGTGAAGATCGTGTGCGTGCGGGTCAGGCTGTAGTCCGCCCGTTCGCGCGCACCGGTCGCGGCGTTGCGCCCCGCGATCTCGCCTTGCTGGATCGCGACGTGCACCAGCGGATACAGTCCG
This sequence comes from Candidatus Sulfotelmatobacter sp., assembly GCA_035504415.1. Taxonomy (NCBI): domain Bacteria; kingdom Pseudomonadati; phylum Acidobacteriota; class Terriglobia; order Terriglobales; family Candidatus Korobacteraceae; genus Candidatus Sulfotelmatobacter; species Candidatus Sulfotelmatobacter sp. Next base: position 26,374 of record DATJRY010000018.1, read on the forward strand.
GTCACGTCGCCGACCGCGAAGATGTCGGGGTTCGACGTGCGCAGCGTCTCGTCGACGTCGATCCCGCTGATCTCGTGGTAGGTGACGCCGGCCGCCTCCAGGTTGAGCCCCAGAACGTTCGGCACCCGGCCCAGCGCCATGAAGATCTCGTGCGCCGCGACTTCGTGGTCGGCGCCGTCTCGCTTGTACTGCACGACCTTGAGCCCGTCGCGCACGCTGACGCGGTCCATCACCGCGCCCGTTTCGATGCGAATGCCTTCCTCGCGCAGATACTCCGTCAGCCCGTCGCCGATGTCGTCGTCCTCGGCGCTGAGCAGGTGCTTGCCGCGCAGCACGATCGTGACCGGCACGCCGGCGCGGTGAAAGAACTGCCCCAGCTCGGCGCCGACGTAGCCGCCGCCCAGCACGATGATCGATTTTGGCGGTTCCACCAGATCGAGCGCCGCGTCGCTGTCGATGAAGCCGGCCTCGGCCAGGCCCGGCAGCGCGGCCGGCGCGGTGAGGCTGCCGGTGGCGATCACGAAGCGCGGCGCGTACAGCGTCTCGCCGCCGACGACCAGGGTGGTGGGCGACTCGAAGCGCGCCGGCCCGCTGAAGGTCGGGAACGTCTCGATCCCGGCGATGCGGTAGTCGGCCCAGCCTTGGACCAGCTCGCGCTTGCGGGCTTGCAGTGCGGCGTAGTCGAGCGCCGGCTCGCCCACCTGGATCGCCAGCGCATCGGAACCGCGGATCTGGTGCAGCAGGTCACCGGTCGCGATGAGGGTCTTCGAGGGCATGCAGCCGCGCAGGATGCACAGACCGCCCAGCGGGCCGCGATCGACCAGCGCGACGTTGGCGCCCAGGTCGCGCGCGGTACGAGCGGCCGCGAAGCCGCCGCTGCCGGCGCCGATGACGATGAGATCGAAACGATGTGGAATGGTGCTGACTCCCTCGGATAGCGACCCCATTTTTCGGCCTGGGGTGGCGAACCATGCAGGCGACCACGACGGGCGGCGGTAAACGAGGCCGACCGTGGATGTAGCCCTCGCCGGGAAGCCGGTCGGATCGAAGCCCGCTGCGCTGTTCGCGGCGGTCGGGCGCCCCGCCGTCGCGGCGGTCGGGATCGCCGGGCTGAGCGTCGGCTTCTTCGCCTGGTACGCGGTCGCGCTGCGCTCGCCGCACCACGCCCTGTTCCTCGACGTGACCTTGCTGCTGGCGCTGGTGGCGGGGATCGTCGCGACCTACGCCGCCTGGCTCGCCTACGGGCGCTACTTCGCGCGCCGCGCGTCGGTCGACGAGATCACCGCGCTCCAGTACGACGCCATCACGTGGGCACCGCTGGTGCTGCTGTGGGGGATGCTGCTCCCTCCGCTCGGGGGCATGGGCACCGAAGTCTGGGCGGCCGTCGCCCTCGGCGCCTTCGCGCTGGCCAAGATCGTCGTCGCGGCGCGCTGCAACGCGACCGTGCGCGACGTCGCGATCACGTTCGTCGTCACCCGCGTGCCGTTGATCATCATCGCCGAGTTGGCGGCGGTCGTCATCGGTCAGCGCCCGGGCGTCCACTACGCCGCATCGACCGATCCGCTGCTGGCCGTGTGGGGCCGCTGGGACGCCGAGCATTACATCGGTATCGCGCAGAACGGCTACTCGGGGACGGAGCCGGCGTTCTTCCCGCTCTACCCCGCGCTGATCGCGCTGGGGGCGACGCTGGTCGGCTCGCACCTGGTCGCCGGGCTGATCGTCTCGAACGCGGCCAGCTTTCTCTCGTTGCTCTACCTCTACAAGCTGGTCGAGCACGAGTACAACCGCCAGGTGGCGCACCGCGCGACCTTCTACATCGCCATCTTCCCGACGGCGATCTTCTTCTCGGCCGTCTACAGCGAGTCGCTGTTCCTGTTCCTGACGGTGGCGACGTTCTACTACCTGCGCGAGCGGCGCTGGCTGGTCGCCGGCGTGTTCGGGTTCTTCGCCGCCATGACGCGGTCCGAGGGGGTCCTGCTCGCCGCGCCGATGCTCATCGAATGGATCGTCGCGATCCGCGAGGGCGGCCGCGAGTACCTGCGCTACTGGTGGAGCGACGTCGTGCAGCCGCTGATCGGGATAGCGCTGGTGCCGCTGGGGCTGGGCGCGTACATGTTCTACCTGTGGGTGCTCAACGGCGACCCGCTGCGCTTCTCGCACGTCCAGGCGCACTGGGACCGCCACCTGGCGCCGCCGTGGGTCGCCTTCCAGCACGCGATCCACCTCATCCGCCACTCGCACGTGCAGCAGACCGTCGCCGATCAGGTGCTCGAGCTGGCCTTCACGCTGCTGATGCTCACGGTGCTGGCGGTCGGCTTCCGCCGGCTGCGGCTCTCGTACATCGTCTACATGGCGCTCTCGGTGCTCATCCCGCTCTCGACCGCGAGCCTGATGAGCATGCCGCGCTTCGCGCTCGTCCTGTTCCCGATGTTCGCATTGTTCGGCCTGTGGGGCGCGCGCCCGGCCGTCAACAACGCCTACGTCGCCTTCTCGCTGCCGCTGCTGGGATTGTTCACCGTGCTGTTCGCCGACTGGTACTGGGTCGCGTGACGGGAGAGACGTCTTTGATCGACCGCTTCGCGCTCCACCGCCGCCGCGGCGTGCGCCAGTTCGTCAAGTTCGGCATCGTCGGCGCGTCCGGATTCGTGGTGAACCTGGTGCTGTTCACGCTGCTGCAGCGCGTGGTGCCGAACCACGCCGCGGCGGGGCCCTACTACACGATCTACTCGATCTCGTTCTTGGCCGGCGGCGTCTCGAACTGGCTCCTCAACCGCGTCTGGACGTTCCGCTCCTCGAGCCATCCGGGCAAGGAAGGCCTGCAGTTCATGACCGTCTCGGTGCTGGCGCTGCTGGTCGGCTTGGCCGTGTCCGCGGTGGTCGCGCCGTACTTGGGCCACGGCCACAAGACGTGGTTCGTCGCGACCTGCGCGGGCATCGTCGTGAACTTCTTCGTCAACAAGTACTGGACGTTCCGGTCCGCGTGAGCCCCGCGCGCCTATTTTGGGGCGCGACGCTGCTGGTCGCGCTCATCGGCCTCGTGCTGCGCCTCAAAGGCATCCACGATCCGATCTTCGATCATCCCGGCTGGCGGCAAGGCGACACCGCCGCGATCGCGCGCAACTTCGCGCAGCTGCAGTACAACCCGCTCTTCCCGCAGACCGACTACGACGGGCCGCCCCCGAACTACGTCGAGCTCGAGCTGCAGATCGTGCCGTTCCTGGCCGCCACGCTCTACAAGCTGTTCGGCGTGCACGAGATCTTCGGCCGGCTGATCTCGCTGTGCTTCGGCGTCGGCACGATCATCATTCTCGCCGCCTTCGGTCGCTGGCTGTTTCGCAGCGCGCTCGCGGGCGTTGCGGCGGCCGCGCTGTTCGCGATTCTGCCGGGGGCGTGGTACTACAGCCGGACGTTCATGCCCGACACGACGATGGTCTTCTTCCTCACCGCGGCGCTGTACGCGGGCGGACGATGGATCGTCGACGACGACGCGCGTTCGTGGCGCGGCTGGTGGCCGGCCGCGCTGCTGCTGGCGGTGGCGTTCCTCGCCAAGCCCGTCGCGGTGCTGGGGGCGATACCGCTCGCGGCCGCCGCTCTCGCGCACCTGGGCTGGCGCCGCACGCTGACGAGCGTGCAGCTGTGGGCACTGGCGGCGGTGGCGTTCGTGCCGCTGGGCATCTACGATCACATCGTCGCCTCGCACGCGGAGTGGCATTGGGCCAGCGGCATCACCAAGCTGCACGTCATCCCCTCGCTGGTCGGCGCGCTGACCTCGCCGGCGGCGTTCGCCGCGAAGGCGCTGGCGTTCGGCCACGCGCTGCGCATGCTGGCGACGACGATGCTCGGGCCGGTCGGCATCGTGCTGGCGATCCTAGGCTTCTGCGTCCCGCTGCGCTCGCGCAGCGACGCGCTGCTGTGGGGCTGGCTCGCCGGCGGGCTGCTCTATGCGTACGTCGTCGTCACCGTCGAGCGGGTCGACTACTACCTGTATCCGCTGCTGCCGCTGGGTGCGCTGACGGCGGGCCGCTTCGCGGCATTCGTGGCCGAGCGCTGGGGTGACGAGTCGCAGCGGCGCGCGACGCTGGCGGGGCTGGGCGCGATCGTATGGCTGTGCGCGCTCGTGGGCGGCTATCACCAGATCGCGCCGTACTGGCAGTGGAGCAAAGCCAACTACGGGCGTGCCAAACAGCTCGATGCGACCCTCGCGCCCGGCGCGCTGATCGTGATGGGGCACTACGACCCCTCGATCCTATACACGATCGACCGCAAGGGCTGGGAGGAAGACCCGCACCTGTGGACGCCGTTCGACGAGCAGAGCGCGATCCGCAAAGGCGCGCGCTACTTCGTCGCCGTCGAGAACGCGCGCTTGAAGGAGACGAACCTCGAGCTGTACTGCTGGCTGAGCCGCTTCCCCGTGCTCGACCCGGCGGCGGCCTGGCCGGTCTACGAGACCGATCCCGCGAAGGTGCTCCCCGGCGCGGAAGAACGCTGGCGCGCGTTCCGCCGCCGCGAAGCGGCCGGAACCTACGCTAACTGGAGGCAGGTATGGAAGTCGGCACCCGACCCGTGCCGGTAACGGTCGGCGACCTCGATCGCGAGGTCGCTACGGTGCGGGAGCATGCCGAGCGCTGGGCGCGCCTGGGGATCGCCGGGAAGATCCGTCATCTGCGGGCGATGCGCATGCGCACGATCGAGCAGGCCGCGACGTGGGCCGAGCTGGGCGCGCGCGCCAAGGGCGTCGCCGGCAGCCCGCTGGCAGGCGAGGAATGGTTCTCCGGTCCCTACGCGCTGCTGGCGATGATCGACGCGCTCGGCGCGACGCTCGGTGACCTCGCGCGCTTCGGTGCGCCGCACGTTCCGCACGCGCCGCGCGTCCGCGCCGACGGACAGGTCGTGGTCGACGTCTTCCCGGTCTCGACGGCGGACAAGCTGCTGCTCAGCGGCATACGCGCCGAGACGTGGATGGAGCCGGGCGTCCCGCAAGAGACGGTGCTCACCGAGTACGCCGCCTCGTTCTACCGGCGCGAGCGGCCCGCGGGGCGGGTGACCCTGGTGCTCGGCGCCGGCAACATCGCCAGCATTCCGCCGCTCGACGTGCTGACGGTCCTGTACGCGCACGGGAGCAGCGCGATCCTCAAGCTCAACCCGGTCAACGCGTATCTGCAGCCGGTGTTCGAGCGCATCTTCGCCTCGCTGATCGAGGAAGACGTCCTGCGCATCGTCGGCGGCGGCGCCGACGTCGGCGCGTACTTGTGCTCGCACCCGGCCGTTGACGCGATCCACTTGACCGGCGGCGAGCGCACGCACGACGCGATCGTCTTCGGCACCGGTCCGGACGGCGCGCAGCGCAAACGCGAGGGCCGGCCGCTGCTCGACAAGCCGGTCAGCAGCGAGCTGGGCAACGTCACGCCGGTCGTCGTCGTGCCGGGGCCGTGGAGCGCGCCCGACCTGGCCTTTCAAGCCGCGCACGTCGCGACGATGAAGCTGCACAACGCCGGTGCCAACTGCATCGCCGCGCAAGTACTGGTCGTGCCGGCCGAATGGTCGCAGACGCCGCGCTTCGTGACGGCCGTCGACGACGCGCTGCGCGCCGCGCCGGCGCGGCCGACCTACTATCCCGGCGTCTCGCGCACCGAGCGCGCCTTCCTCACCGGCCTCGACGCCGCCGGCGATCCGCTGTTCCGGGAGGAGCTGTTCGCGCCGGTCCTGGGTCAGACCGCACTGCCCGGCGCCGATCCGGAGACGTTCCTGCGCAACGCGGTCGCGTTCTGCAACGAGCAGGCGCGCGGTACGCTCGGCGTGAGCATCCTGATCCACCCGCGCACGATCACCGCGCTCGGTCCCGCCTTCGACGACGCGGTGGCCGCGCTGCGCTACGGCTGCGTCGCGATCAACACCTGGCCCGGCGTCGGCTTCTTGCTGCCGACCGCGACCTGGGGCGCCTATCCCGGCAACACGCTGGCCGACGTCGGGAGCGGGATCGGCGTCGTCCACAACGCGTTCCTCTTCGACCGCCCGCAGAAGACCGTCGTGCGCGCGCCGTTCGCGCCGTTCCCGCGTTCGCTGGGCGACGGCGAGCCGACGCTGCTGCCGACGCCGCCGTGGTTCGTCACCCACCGCCGTGCCGACTCGGTCGCGCGCAAGATGTTCGCCTATACCGCGAAGCCGTCGCTCCCACGCATGGCCGCCACCGCGCTCGCCGCCATGCGGGCCTAGCGCGAGGCCGCTAAGCGTTCGGTCGAATAACTATCCTAGCCAACAAGACTCACGTAGGGGGTCTAGGCGTGGCTAAGCCTCTTGCGCCGATGCGTTCGACGATCGTCGGCGAGGTCAGCGGCGATTTCTGCCTCTAACTCAGCGTGGTTGAGTTCTCGACTGTCAGGGACCGCCTCATCGAGTATCTTGACCATTTGAGGTTTGAGCGTCTCTAGAAAGGCTCGACGTTCCGCCTCGCGCTGCGCCAAAGTCTTCATGCCCATAGAATCGTTTTTTGGCGTCAAGCGGGCGCAGCGTACGAAGTACGTTGCGGATGGGTCTGATCTAGGTCTGTTCACGATGGTCTGTTAGGGTTCCATATTCGGGACCCTTATGGTACCATATTTGGGACGCTTATGCCACCGTTTCATAGGCCCTGGACTCAGTGGCCGCGCAATTAGCCCCGAAGGCCGCTGGGACCGGCCGGTTTGCCAAATGCGACCCGGAGTGGCTTCGCATGTCTCTGGGAGCCCGAGAGTTCCGGGTCCTGCTTGCCCTCTCCCTTCATGCGGACTGGCGTCCAGCCGGCTTCGGCCGTTGCTACCCTAAGCGTGACACTATTGCTCTGGCGACGAACCTCCAGGTATCGCATGTAAGCGAGGCGGTCAGCGCCCTCTCGGAGGTTGGGCTTATAACCGTTGTGAGACTCGGCCGCAAGAATGTTTATTACGTTCGGCAGATAGGCTCAAGCGAGCCCATGCCGCCATCGGATGCCGAGCCCTTTTTTACCTACCTGCGTGGTCTTGGGATTCGGTTGATCGTTGCACCCGATGGCCAGTTGCACTACGCGACGGGCAGTCATCGGTTCGAGAACTTGCCCGGCTTAGCTCGGGCTATCTTCAACGATTACGCAAGCGGCCTGATTCCTCGCAAGTTCAACGCGGCGATATCCCTACTCTCTCCCGAGCAACCCTGATGACCGAGATTGCGCGCGCCGTGATCGATACAGGCATCTGGATTGATATCTATCTTCAGAACTACATCACGCCGCCACCTAAGCAGCCGTACTGCGACATACTAGATGCCTTCTTTGATGCAGAGTTTGTCCCAGTATACAGTCAAGCATCCTTCGATGAGCTTCTGCGGATGCTGACGACGAGCCGACGCGTCGCGCGCGCACATAATCTGAATCCAGCGAGTGCCGGGGCCTTTGTTGGACTCATCTTCGCTAAGGCCGGCGAAGAGGTAGTGATCCCAGGAACGCTCGCAGTCAGTACCGATCGTGATGACAATCCAATCATCGAGACAGCCTACGTCGGTCGCGTTGACTACCTCGTCGCAGACGATGCTCATTTTCACGAACCTGCTGTGCTAGCTCTGATGAAGTCTCTTGGGACCGAAGTGCTCTACTCGAAGCAGTTTCGCCGAGAGCTTCGCCGCCGACGCGAGGCCTCAGAACGTGCAGACGCGCGGGATGTCGCCAATGCAAGTTCCGACACGGGTGAATAAGCGACGTTCCACATACACCCACCATTCACGACTCGTTTTTAATTCATGCCCGGAAAGTTCGGCCTGCCCCATCCGAGAGTTCTACGGCAACGGCAACAAGCTGGCCGGTGGTGCGAGGGTTGCGGCACCCTGTTCGGGGACACCGGATTCGACCAGCTGACGGTATTGGGCCAGGCGGGCGCGCAGGCGCGCGAGGTCCTCGGCCAGGACGTCGCTCTGGCGCAGCGCCGTGCCGAGGTCGGCGGTGTCGTACGTGTAGTCGAAGCGGCGCAGCGCGTTGATGATCTGCTGGTTCTGCGCTTCGAGCGCGACGTAGCCGCGGCGCAGGCTCGACCCGGTGTACGCGTACGAGGGGTAGTTCGAGACGACGATGTCGCGCTTGAGCTCGGCCTGCTCGATCTCGTTGCGCACGTCCTTGATGCGGTCGTCATCCGGCGAGTAGTGCGCCGCGATCGCGAGCGCGTCGATCGCATCCTCGAAGTGCGAGAGCGAATAGTACTTCTGGGCCAAGCGCAGCTGGACGTCGGTCAGCCCGGCGCGCGCATGTTCGTCGGTCGGGTCGATCTTGAGCGCCAGCTGGTACGCGATCGAGGCGTCGGGATAGTTCTTGTGCGCCATCGCCAGGTCGCCTTGGTGGTCGCGCGTGCTGACGATCCATTGCGCGACGCCGGCGCCGCAGCCGGTGGTCGTCAGCGACAGCCCGAGGCCGGCCAGGGCGAGCACGAGGACTCGAAGGATGCGCTTCTCCATCTGCTTTCCGTCAGAGCTTTCCGTGTGGCCAATAGTGAGCGACGATGGCGATGTAGTGGGCGGCCGGAACCAGGATCAGCTGCGCCAGCAGCGTGCCGATGAAGGCGGTGACGATCAGCCAGAAGATCATCGCCGCCACGTCGCGCGGCTGCCGCTCGTCGCGCACCGTTTGATCGACGATCAGCGCCGTGGTCGGGTCGATGAACAGCGCGAAGGCGATCGTGCCGATCCCGTTGACCAGACCCGAGAGCCCGGTCGCCGTGGTACGCGAGCCCAGGTCGATGACGCTGGCGTAGAACGCCGCCACCACGCCGACCGCGTAGACCGCGTAGAGCAGCGTGTTGAAGATCAGCAGCTTGCGCGGCACGGCCGAGATCGGGAAGTCGGCCAGCGAGAACTTCGGCGGCCGCAAATGCCGCAACAGCCAGAACGCGACCTTGGGATCGAGGACGCGCGCGAGCGCGTGCGGGACCGAGCCGCGCCGTTCGAACGAGGCGATCCCGCGGATGAAGCCGGCCAGGAACATCGGCACCATCACCGCCCCGATCACGATGCCGACCGAGCCGGCCGCGACGATGATCCGCATCTGCAAGTCGTAGATCGCCAGCGCCTGCGGCGGCACGGCGGTGAGATGGTGGCGCAGCGCCGAGTTCGCCGCTCCGTCCGCCAGCGCGCCCAACGAGGGCGTCATGAACAAAGCGGCGAGGCGGCTGGCGGTGACGAGCAGGCTGAAGAGCGAGATCGCGGTCGCGATGCGGCGGGTGGTGACGCCGGCGTACCGCGCCGCGTAGGCGCCCATCGCCACCGACTGCGGGACCAGGTTCGCGGCGCTGGCGAGAACGACGTTGCCGTTGAGCAGCGCGCTCACGCGGCTTGCGCGCCGCGCAAGCGCACGCCGCGCACCTCCGCCGGGCCCAACACGCACAGGCCGCGCGTGGCCGGACCGAGCAACAGCCGCGCCAGCTCGTCGACCTCGGCCGAGGTCACGGCGTCGAAGCGCTGCTCGACCTCCTCGGCCGAGATCTGGCGACCGTGCACGAGGTGGTTGCGCGCCAGCCGTGACATGCGGTTGTAGGTGCTCTCCAGCGCCAGCGTCAGGTTGCCCTTGAGGTGCTCGCGCGCGCGCTCGACCTCGTCCTCGCGCACGCCCTCGTGCAGCAGCCGGTCGAGCTCGTCGACGACGACGTCGACGCACTCCTGGACGCGCTCGGGCGCGCAGCCGGCGCTCACGCCGAACAGCCCCGCGTCGCGGTAGCCTTGCTGAAAGGTGCTGATCTCGTAGGCCAACGCGCGCTCTTCGCGCACGCTCTGGAACAGCCGGCTCGACATCCCGCCGCCGAGCAGCATGTCGAGCACCGAGAGCGCGTAGCGCCGCTCGGCGCGCAGCGAGAGCCCCGGCGTCCCGAGCATGACGTACGCCTGCTCCGTCTCGTCGAGCGTCACGTCGACCGCCGGCGTGAAGCGCGGCTGCTCGAGCGCCGGCGGCGTCGCCGGGCCTGCGAACGATGCGAACGCCTCACCGATGAGCGCGACGACCGCATCGTGCTCGAGATTCCCCGCGGCCGCGACGAACACCGTCGCCGGCGCATAGCGGCCGGCGCGCCAGGCCAGCAGGTCTTCGCGCTCGAGCGTGCCGACGGTCTCGACGAACCCGATGGTCGGATCGCCGAGGTTCGCGCCGCGCCACAGCGCGCGGGTGAAGCGATCGTGGAGCACCTCGGCCGGCGCGTCGTCGTACATCCGGATCTCTTCGAGCACGACCTGGCGCTCGCGCTGCAGGTCGTCGGCCGCGACAATCGCGTGTTGCAGCATATCGGCGAGCACGTCGACGGCGAGCGGAAGATGGCGGTCGACGACGTGAGCGTAGAAGCACGTCGTCTCCTTGTCGGTCATCGCGTTGAGCTCGCCACCGACCGCGTCCATCTGCTCGGCGATCGCGCGCGCGGTCCGGCGCGGCGTCCCCTTGAACACCATGTGCTCGAGCAGATGCGAGATGCCGCGGCGCTCGGCCGGCTCAGCCGCCGAGCCGACGTCGCACCACACGCCGAGCGTCGCGGAACGCACGTGCGGCATCGATTCGGTCAGCACCAGCAGACCGCTGGGAAGCGTGGACATCCGGATCATCCGTCGGTTCCCTTCGACAGGGACGCTCGGAAGGCCGGGTCCCAGAAGATCCCGTGCCCGGCGCGCAGCCGTGCCACGACCGATCCGCGCTCCGCGCGGGGGACGGTGAT
>DATJRY010000019.1 GCA_035504415.1 Candidatus Sulfotelmatobacter sp.
CGCCGCTCCGGCGGCGCGCTTCTCGTCCAGGTCCAGGAGTTGGAACCAGGTGGTAACGTCGGGGCGGTTCGGCGCGACCTCGGCCTTCATCTTGTCGAAGTAGGCTCGCGAGTGATCGTCGGGCGCCCACGCGCGGCGCTCGCGGTTGAACGCCGCGATCGCTTCCGGCGAGCGTTTCGCCAACAGCGACTTCGCCCACGCTTCGATCTTGGCGTCGTCGTAACCGAGCTCTTTGATCTTCGCCGCGAAGGTGTTGAAGTCGACGCCCAGCAGCTCGAGCACCGGCCGGTCGTGCGGGCAGTCGACGTCGTATTCACCCAGCGTGCCGTCGGCGTTGGCGTGCGCTTTGTCGATCACGCGCGGCAACGAGACGATGCCCGCCATCATCTCGTTGGGGCTGCGCGGATATTCTTTGGTCAAGTCCATGCTGCCCGTTTCCCCGAAAACCGCCGCGTGCTAGAGCTTGGCGGAGGCGCGCTCGGGCAGCACCCAGTCGGGGCGCACGAAGTGGCAGGTGTAGCCCTGCGGATAGCGCTCCAGGTAGTCCTGGTGCTCCGGCTCGGCCTCCCAGAAGGGGCCGGCGGGGGCGACTTCGGTGACGACCTTGCCGGGCCACAGGCCCGAGGCGTCGACGTCGGCGATCGTCTCTTCGGCGATGCGCTTCTGTTCGTCGGTGGTGTAGTAGATCGCGGAGCGATAGCTCAGCCCGCGGTCGTTCCCCTGACGGTTCAGCGTCGTGGGGTCGTGGATCTGGAAGAAGATCTCGAGCAGTCTGCGATAGCTCACGCGGCTGGGATCGAAGATGATCTCGATCGCCTCGGCGTGCGTCCCGTGGTTGCGATAGGTGGCATTGGGGACGTCGCCGCCGGTGTAGCCGACGCGGCTCGAGATGACGCCGGGGATGCGACGGAGCAGGTCTTGCATGCCCCAGAAGCAGCCACCGGCAAGAACGGCGCGTTCGGTTGCGGTTGCCATACGCTCCGTAGAACCCGTCCGCGGGTGCTATTGTTGCCACATGGAATCGTCCGCCGGCTTGCCTCGGCTCTGGGCCTCGCGCCCGGTGCCGCTCGCCTCCTTCACCGCGATCATGGGGATCATCGCGCTCGGGCTTGCTTGGCGGCTCGCCGCCGACGCCTGGGCGGTCCCGGCCGTCATCGGCGAGGCGCTCGTTCTGGGCGGGATCGCCGCCTTCGCGCTGCTGCTGCTGCGCTGGGCGCGACGGATCGCCGCGCATCCCGACGAGCTGCGGGCCGAGAGCCATGTCGCGATTACCGCCAGCTACTACGGGACGCTGGCGATCGCGCTCTCGGTGACCTCGGCGGCGCTGGTCCGGTACCAGCCCGCCGTGGCGCTCGTGCTGTGGGCGGTCGCGGCGCTGGGCGGTATGGCCCTGTTGATCTACCTGCTCGGCCATTGGATCGAGACCGGGCTCAAAGACGTCGAGCTGACGCCGGCGCTGCTGTTGCCGGTCGTCGGCAACGCCGTCTCGGTGTACCCGGCCGCGGCGCTGGGCGTCGTCCAACTCGCGTGGTTCTCGTTCGCGGCGGCGTTCGTGTGCTGGCTCGCGCTCTATCCGCTTACGATGTACCGGTTGCTGGTCGTCGAGCCCCGGCTTCCGCGGCGGATGGCGCCGCAGCTCGGCATCCTGGTTTCCTCGCCGGCCGTGTTTGCCAACGCGTGGTTCACCCTGAACGGCGGCGTCGTCGACGCGTTCGTGCTGCTGTTCGCCTTCAAAGCGCTGTTCTGCGCGATCTTGGTCGCCCGAATGTGGCGCATCGGCTACGGCGAGCCGTACAACGTGGCGATGTGGGGCTGGGCGTTCCCCGCCGCGGCGCTGGCGGGCGCCTTCATGCGCATCGCGCTGCGGACCGGCGCGCCGCTCTACTCGGTGCTCGCGGTTCTCACCGTGACGGCGGCGTCGTTGATCGCGCTGACCTGCGCGCTGCTGACGCTGCGCGGCTGGATCCGGGCGGCCGCCGTCGTCGCGGCGTCCGCGCCCTCGGTGCAGCGCGGCGGCTGAAAGGCCGTCGGGGCCGCGACGACCGGCATCTGCAGCTGCGCCAAGCCAAACGCGGTGAACAGCAAAACGGCGGCAAGCAAGGGGCCCGAGGCGGCGATGCGCGGCGAGACGTCGCGGCTGGCGTCGATCAGGCGATCGACGCGCGCCAGCACTTGGCTGCGGCCGACGAAGAAGCCCGGGACGACCGCGATGCGCCGGCCGCGCAGCTGACGGTCGACGATGTTCGTGAGGCACTCGGCATACGCGAGCGGATGACCGATCGCGTGCAGCACGACGTCGTCGCAGGCGACCTCGCGCTCGAAGTCGATGCGCCGCGCGACGTAGTGCAGCACGGGATGGAAGAAGAGGAGCGCGCCGACGATCCGCTGGGCCGCGTTGAGCCAGTCGTCGTAGCGCCGCAGGTGCGCGTGCTCGTGGACGATCACGCGCGTCAGGTCGGCCGGTTCGAGCGCGTCGGCGAGCGCGGTCGGCACCACGATCATCGGTCGCACGAAGCCGATGGCGCACGGGACGCGCACGCGTGCCGAGGCGCCGAGCGCGACCGGACGGCCGCGGCGCAGGTCGAGCGCGGCTCCGGGCGCGTCGAGCGGCTTCGCATCGGTCTTGAGCTCGAGGACGACGGCGAAGCGCCACAGCAGCCGCACCAGCAGCACCACCGCCGCGCTCGTCCACAGCAGCACCGTGAACGGTGCCGCGCGGCTGATGACGAACCCGGCACGGTGCACGGCGACGCTCGCCGCGAGCGCCTGCGCGGGATGCGCGGTCGCGACGTCGATGAGCGGCAACGCCGCCACCAAGAAGTACGTCGCCGTCCACAGCGCGCAGGCCGTCGCCGCGTTGCGCTGCGGCCACAAGCGCAACGCGAGCGCGACCAGCGCGACCAACAGCGCGCCTTGCCAGACGCCGTTGAGCAGAGCGGTGAGGGTGAGCGCGGTCATCGTTGTGCTCGCTTCGCGGCGTCGATGCGATGCCGCAGCTCGTCGAGTTGCTCCGGGGTGATCGCGGCGTCGTCGATCAGGTTGAGCGCGACCGACGCGGGTGAGCCGCCGAAGAAGCGTTGCGTGACGTAGGTGAGCGCGGTGCGGGCGGCCGTCTCGCGGTCGACGAGCGGCGAGTAGACGAACGCGCGTCCCTGTGCGCGGTGCTCGACGTAGCCCTTCGTTTCGAGGATCTTCAAGGTCGTCTGCACCGTGTTGTGCGCCGGCCGGTCCGCGAGGGGAATCGCATCGACGATCTGCCCCAAGCTGGCCGCTCCCAGCTGCCACATCACTTCCATGAGCCGCTGTTCCGCCTCGGTGAGCGGAACGGATCGTTTGCGAGCCATCGAGGGCCTCCCACGGCGGCGTACCTAACGAATTAGGTATAAGGGACCCTACCACCGCGGCGCGCTCGCGTCAAGCCGCCCGCGGGCGCTTAAGACTGGCCTAAGGGCGTCCTAAATTTGTTCTAACGAGCACATTTGGAGAGCGGAACCTCACCCCGTAGGGCAAAGAGGCAGGCGGATTCCCCGCGCGAACCCCCACCGCAGTTCTCTTCCGAGGAGCTCTCCATATGAGGATGCTTACCGGGCGAGCGATGTTGGCTATTGCATCGCTCGCGCTGGCCGTTTCATGCGGCCAGTCCACGACGCCGCCGCAGAACTTGAGCCCGGCGGCGACCCCCAGCCCGGCCCCGACGCCGACGGCAGGTTCGGGGGCACTCTCCTCGAGCGGCGCCGCGATCACGATGCCGGCGCTCGCCGGGACCACGGCCTCGATTCACTTCCCCGCACCCAGCGGATCGACGACGGCCACCGCGCTGAACGTCACCGAGTCGACGACGCCCCCGGGCTCGGTCACCGCGGCCGCCGGCAGCCGTCGCGGGGCGCAAGCGGTGCGCAAGATCGCCGACGCCTCGGGCGCCATCGTCTACTACGAGGTGCTGCCCTCGCCGGCGACGTCGGTTGGGTTCAGCAGCGGTCCCACCTGGCAGGTCAACGTCACCTCGGTGACCGCCGGGACGAACTACTACATCGCGCTCTACGATGCGACCACCGGCGACTGGAACACGACCTACGAAGGTCCGGCGACGGTGAGCGGAACGTACCTCAGCTTCAGCGCCAACAGCAGCGGGCTGACGCTGCCGGCCACCGGCGACGTCTTCGCGATCGTCGGGATCGCGGCGGCGACCCCGACGCCGACGCCCACCGCGACGGCGACGGCGACGGCCACCGCGACCGCAACCGCGACGCCGACGGCCAGTCCGACCGCGACGCCGACCCACACGCCGACGGCGTCCCCGACCGCGACTCCCACCGCGACTCCCACCGCGACCGCGACGGCCACCGCCACCGCGACGGCTTCGCCGACCGTCGCGCCGACACCGACCAACGTCATCGCCGATCCGGCGTTCGCCAGCGACAGCGTCGTGGCGTACAACTACGGCAGCGCGACGCCGGTACCGGGAACGAACGGTTGGACGCAGTGCGCATACAACGGCACGGCCAGCGCGGCCGCAACTGCTGCGCCGTATCCGAGCCCGAATCCGAGCTACACCCCGGCCTCCGGCGCGACTCCGGCGGCGATCATCGCCACCGGCGGCGCTCCGCTGCCGACGCCGACGACCGGGACGTACTCGCCGTTGCCCACCGTCTCGACGGTGCCCACGGCGAGCGGCGACAGTTACTCCGCGCAGTTCGCCGGCATTCTGAACTCCAACATCGAGGGCTTCTACTACAACGGGCTCTGCCAAACGGTGACGATCCCGAGCTCGCCGACGCTGTCGATGAACGTGTACCAGCAAACGAACGAGACTTCGGCGTACTTCGACTTCGTGGTGATGCTGCTGAACACGAACGGACAGTTCGTGGATGTGATCTACCACGAGAACAACGAGGCGACGCCGGACTCGTCGTTCCGCGCGCTGACGGGCCTTGCGCCGAGCGCCGGTTGGTCGGCCTATGCCGGCGGCACATATGAGCTCTACGTCGGCATCTGGACCAAGGGCTACAGCGCCAAGGACTACGGCTACTACTGGGTCGACGACGTGAACCTCACCGGGATTCCGGTGTCGCCGTCGGCGATCAAGCACAAGCCGACCTCCACGGTCAGACGCCCCGCGGCGGTACCGCGCCACTAAGGGTCCTCCGTCCTGGATGAAGCGCGTCCGGTCACTGTAATGCGACCGGGCGCGCTTCGCGTTCTCTTGCCTCTTTCCCGATAGAGTGTTGTCGATGATGTCCGTGCGTTCGCGTCGTCTCTTTTTCGCCGCGGTGCTCCCGCTCGTGCTGATCGCGTGCAGCGGCGGAGGCGGCGGGTCGCCGGCGCCAGCCGCTCCGGCGCCGACGGCGACGCCGGTGCCCAGCGGCTCGCCGGGCGCGAGCGTGTCTCCGAGCGCGACCCCGCACGCGACGGCGACGCCCACCGCCAGCCCGACCGCCACGCCGACGGCGACGCCGAGCCCGGCGCCGACCGCCAATCCGGCCGTCGTCTGTCAGCAGGCGCAGGCGGCGACCACGCCGGGAATCAGCCCGACAACGACGACGGCGTTTCTCGCCACCGTCCGGTCGGCGCGTTCGATCTGCATGAGCGCGTACGTCTTCACGACGGTCGCATTCCAAGCGCTCGACGCCGCGGCGAAGAGCCACGCCAGCGTCGTCGTCGTGTTCCCGCAAGAACAGGACAGCGGGTCGAACGCGAGCGATCTCGCGCAGCTGCAGGCCGACGGCGCGACGATCGTGATCGACCCCGGTACCGGCAGCACGAATCCGATCCACGCCAAGCTCGCCGTCGTCGACGGGATCGCCTATCTGGACGGCCACAACTGGGTCGAGGCGAGCGGCTCGGAGCCGACCGACGACGTGATCATCCAAGACACGCTGCCGGCCGACTTCACGGCCATCGAGAGCGCGCTCCAACTCGACCCCGTCAGCTCCGCCTCCGGGACGCTCGACACGCTCAAGTCGAACTCGCTCGCCATGGAAGCGGGCTTCCTGTCCGGGCTCAACCCCGGCGCGGGCGCACAGGTGCACTTCATGACCGAATCGTTCAGCAGCGGCGCGAGCAACGTCGTCTCGGCGCTGGAAACGGCCGCGCAGAACGGCGCAGCCGTCAACGTGATCCTGGTCGGCAGCGACGAGACCGGTTCGTCCGATCAGCAGTTGATCGCGACGATGAAAGCCCCACCGTACAACATCACCTTCTGCAGCAACGTGAGCACCGGCAGCGAGAAGGTGCTGATCGCCTCGACCTCACCGGGCGAGGTGTGGTACGGCTCCTCGAACGCGACCTCGTCGAGCTCGCTGGCCAGCAACTACATCGACTGGGGCATGCTGATCAGCGACGCGACGACGATTTCCGCCATCGACGCCTACTACCAGGCGCAGTTGCAGGCTTGCACGCCGATGTGAGCGAGCCGGGGCAAGCGGAGCCGCACCCGGCCGCCGCGAAGACCGCCCGCCCATGATCCGGCCGCGTATCCTCGTCATCGCGGGCATCATCATCGTCCTGGCCCTGCATCCGTGGACGTGGCCCGCGCACGGCACCGGCGACCTTTTCGTCCCGCTCGTGACGCTGGCGATCGTGGCGGTCGTGGCCGTGCTGTGCGCGATCAAGCTCGGGGATCTGCGTGTGCCCAAGCGCCGTCCACGCCGTCCGCACGTTCGCTTGGTGAAATCGCCGCCGCCGCGCACCGCCGACGACGTCACCCGCGCCGCCGAAGCGATCTTGCGCTCGACGCAGCGCCCGAAGCGCTGAGCGCGTCAGGCCGCGGGCGCCGGAACCGCGACCGCGACCGGCGCCGTGCGCAGGTCGGCGTAGACGCGCGTGAACTCCGCGCCGAACAAGAACAGCATCGCGGAGTAGTACACCCAGACCAGCAGCACGACCAATGAGCCGACGGCGCCGTACGCGTTGGCGATGCCGGCGCGGCCGAGATACAAGCTGAGCAGCGCTTCGCCCGCGACGAACAGCAGCGCGGTGACGGGTGCGCCCACCTCGACGTCGCGCCAGGAGACGTGGGCGTCGGGCAGCACCTTGTAGACGAGCGCGAACATCAGCCCGATCAGCACGACGTCGACCAGATAGCTGACGGCGCTCGCCGCGACGGGCGAACCGAAGAACGGCAAGACCGTCGCGAGGTGGGCGGTGAAGAACGCCAGCGCGACGTCGACGCACACCGTCAGCAACAGGCCCACGCCGATCAGCAGCAGCATCGCGGCCGAGACGAGCCGATTGCGCAGCGTCAGCCAGATGCCGTGCTGCCGCGGTTTCGCGCGCCATACGATGTTGATGGCCGATTGGAGCGTCAGGAACAATCCGGATGCCGCCAGCGCGAAGGTCACCCAACCGGCGGTCTGCGCGATCAACGAGCCTTGCCGGCTGGCGAAGCTGGTGTCGACCAGCGAGCGGACGAGCTGCGCGGTCTGGGCACCCGCGCCCAGCCCGATGGTCGAGATGATCTGGTTCTCGGCGACGTGGTGACCGTGGCCGCCGTCGGCCAACCCCACGACCTCGCCGGCGATCGCGATCGCGATGACGATCAGCGGCGCGATCGCGAAAACGGTCGAGTAGGCGATGGCGGCCGCCAGCAGCGAGGCGTTGTCGGCGCCGAACCGCGACCAGGTTTCCTTGAGCAGCCGAAGCGCGCGCGTCGCCATCGCCCGCCTCGTACCCGTGCGGAAGCGCGTTCAGGCGGGAAATCGCGCGGTTTTGGCCGGAAGACGAATCCCGTTGCTCAAGACGATCAAGGCGGCGGCCGTGCTGCCCGGGCTCGTGGCCTCGGCGGTCATCGCCGCGGCGGCCGTGGTCTGCGCGCACGCGGCGCCGGTCGTCGGCGCGCCGGTCTTCGCGCTGGTGTTCGGCGCGCTGCTCCGCGCCGTGCGGCCGCTGCCCCTGGTGCTGCGGCCGGGAACGGCGTTCTCGGCCCGGTCGGTCTTGCAGGCCGCGATCGTGCTCTCGGGCTTCGGACTCTCGCTGGCGACGGTGGTGCAGACGGGGCTGGGCACGTTGCCGGTGACCCTCGGGACGGTCGCGGTCGCGCTCGTGCTGGCGCCGCTGGTCGGGCGCGCGCTGGGCATCGCCGGGACGTTGCGCACCCTGGTCGGCTGCGGCACGGCGATCTGCGGCGCTTCGGCGATCGCGGCCGTCTCGGCCGTCATCGAGCCCAACGAAGCCGACGTCGCGCTGGCGATCGCGACGGTGTTCTTCTACAACCTGGTCGCGGTGTTCGTTTTCCCGCCGATCGGCCACGCGCTGCACCTCTCGCAAGACGCGTTCGGGTTGTGGGCGGGGACGGCGATCAACGACACCTCGTCGGTCGTCGCCGCAGGCTACGTCTACGGGCACGAAGCCGGAGCGCACGCGACGATCGTCAAGCTGACGCGCGCGACGCTGATCCTGCCGCTGGTCGCGGCGATCGCGATCGTGCGAGCGCGGCGCCTCGGCGCCGGCGGCCGGCGGCTGCCGTGGCGGCAGATCGTGCCGTGGTTCATCCTGTGGTTCTTGGTCGCCGCGCTGGCCAGCGGCGCCGGGTTGATTCCCGCCGCCTGGCACGCGGCCGTCGCCGAGCTGGCGACGTTCCTGATCTCGGTCGCGCTGGCCGCGATCGGCCTGCAGACCGATCTCGCGCGACTGGTGAAAGCGGGCGCGCGGCCGTTGGCGCTGGGCGGCATCCTATGGGTCGCGGTCGCGCTCTCGTCGCTCGCGATCCAGCGCGCGACGGGTCTGTAACCGCTAGCGAATCGTCAGCACGAAGCGCGCGGCGCCGCCGGTGCGCGGGCGTCCGTTGACGACCGGCGCGGCCTGGACGACGGCCGGGCCCGGCTGCACCAGCTCGATCGTGAGCGAGATGGTGGCCTTGCCCGCATCGTCGCTCTTGACGTCGTACGCCTGCGGATCGACGCGCGTCACCTCGTCGGGTTGATCGGAGGGCGGCAAGACGCAGCCGCGGGTGACGCAGGTGAAGCGTACCGCGGCGTGACGTTGGTGCGCTCCGTGCAGCTGCACGACCAGCGGGGTGGGGAACTGCGCGTCGTACGCCGCCTTGTCGCTGGCGACGTATCCCCACGCGCTCTGCGGCGTCCCCGAGACGGCCGTCACGGTGAACGGACCGCTCGCGGCGGCCGCCGCGGCGAGCAGTACCGGGACCAGGGGGCGCAGCATCTCGCCGGGGTCTTACCCGGCCAGCGCGACCGGTTCCTCGCCCATCAGGCGCGCGGCCAGCTCGCGCGCTTGCAGCGCGATCTCGGGGATCGCCGTCGTCTCGATCAGCGTCCCGAACCGGACCGGACCGAGCGCGTAGACGCGCGCTTGCGCGGCCCCGTCGCGACCGATGAGCGTGCCGTTCTGCGCGACCTGCACGCCGATGTGCAGCGGATACGGCGTCATCGTCCCGCGCGCCAGCAGCTGCGCGATCAGCGGGTTCGCCAGGTGGCGGAAATCGTGCTCGGGGCCGCTGCAGTTGACGACCCGCGCGGCCTCGAGAACGATCTGCTCGTCGCTGCCGCGCAGGCGAATCGGCACGCGCAAGCCGGCCGGCGTGGCGGCGATCTCGCCGGTGCGGCCGGCCAGCGTGCGCAGCGTGTCGGCCGCGAACAGCTCGGCCAGCAGCTTCGCCGCCTCCGGCGCGACGCGATGACGGTGCACGTTCCAGTACGGCATCACGTGGCGCACGAAGCGGCGCTGCTCGGCCAGCGAGAGGGCTTGCCAGAGCACGTTGGCGCGCGGCCGCACGCGATCGACGGCGACCCGCCAGTCCGCGCGCACGCCACGCGCGTCGTCGGCCAGCGTACGCATCGCGTCGAGCAGGTCGCGCGCGGTCTCCGCTTCCGGCGCGGCGGCCGGCGGCGCGTCGAACAAGCGGTGCTCGTGCGGCAGCAGACCGCGCCGCGAAACCATGACGATCGTGCCGCGGTGTCCGCGATGGCGCAGGCCCAGCACCGCGTCGACCGCGGTGAGCCCGGTGCCCAGCAGCACGACGGTCTCGTCCGATTCGGCGTCCAGCGCACCGGGCGCCCAGGCGGAGCGGAAGAAGCGCGGCGAGAGCTCGGCCCCGCTGCCCAGCCGCGGCCACGCCGCCGGCTCGGCGTTGCCGGTCGCCACCACCAGCGCGTCGGCTCGCAGCGTGGCGCCGTCGGAGCAGACGGCGCGCACGCCCTGATCGTCGATCTCCGCGTCGACGACCAGCGCGCGCCGGTGCTGGAGCCGCGCTCCCGCCACGGCGCGCGCGCGCGTCGCGATCGCGTGCAGATACGCGCCGTAGACGCCGCGCGGCGCGAAGCTCTGCGGTCCGGCGTGCTCGGGCGCGTGCGTCGCCAGCCAGCGCACGAAATGGTCGGGGTCGTCGGCGAAGGCCGACATCGCGCGCGCCGGCGCGTTGAGCAGGTGCAGGGGGCAGTCGGTCGCGTACGCCATCCCGGCGCCCAGCCGTTCGCCGGGCTCGACGATCGTGATCGGCGCGCGCAGGCCGCCGCGGATCAGCGCCGCCGCGAGCAAGGCGCCGCTGGCGCCGCCGCCGGCGATGACGACCGAGCGGTCAGGCATCGTAGGAGAGGTCGACGCGCGCGGCGCGCCACCAGCCGGCGTCGTCGACCGAGAACGCGCGGCAGAACTCGAACGCGCCGCCGTAGACGTGCACCGTGTGCGCCGTCTTGGTCCCGACGTTGCGGAACGAGTGGTACTCGAGCGGCGGGATCAGGATTCCCACGCAGCTCGGCGGAGCCAGGTGCTCGCCCTGGCAGCGAAACTTGTAGCGGCCTTCGACGTCACGGTCGAGCAGGCGGAACGCCGTCTCTTCCATCGTGCCGCGCACGACGATCTCCGCGCCCCACAGGCCGGCGTGGTCGTGCAGCGCGCTGGCCTGACCGGGCTCCCAGGTCATGCCGACGACGACGAAGCGGTCGTGCGGATCGCGGTGGATCAGCCGCCGCTGGTAGTGGTCCGCGCTCGCCGCCGGAAACAGGTCCGCGGCGAAGGCGCCGGCGGCTTCCAACTGGGCCAGCACCCGGGCGAGCCCCGTCACGCGGTCGGCGACGACGGCTCGCTCGATCGGTCCGATCACGTCCGCGAGGTCGGCCGGCGGCGGCGTGGCTGCGTGCATCTCCATCCCTTGGCGACGAGGGGCTCTCACCTTTCCATCGGGTCGGCCGCGGGCCGACTTGAGGAACCAGGCGGCCTCAGTCGTAGCGAATGGAGCGCACGACGACCGTCCTGTCGCCGGCCGGCCGGTGCCACACCCCGCGCTGGCCGACTTTCTTTCCCACGATCGCGACCGCCAGCGGCGAGTCGAAGGCGATCTTGCCGGCCCGCACGTCGCTGGCGTCCTCGGCGACGATGGTGAAGGTCGACTGGCTGCCCTCGGCCGCGCCGTCCAGGGTCACGGTGGCGCCGTAACCGACGCGGCTGCGGTCCTCCGGCGGCGCGTGGCTGATCGGTTGGCGGGTGGGCGGGACGACCTCGGGTTCCGGCACGTCGTCGCGCTCCTTGGTGAAGGCGCGGCTCATGCGCTCATGCTTCCCATGCCACGTGGGCGGCACACGCCGCCGACCGGGGCTCGCCGCAGCCGCGGGGCGAACGGCCGGGGTCGTGTTCCGATCAGCGGAATTCGATTGACTCCTCGATCGGCGGTGGCGTACCGTGAGGCCATTCTGCGCGCGCGAGTCGGAGGCGGCGTTTGGCGAGCTTACAGACGATCGACGACGCCCTGAGCATCCTCGAGTTCCTCGCACGGACCGGCGCGCCGCAGCCTCTCTCGCGCATCAGCCGTGACTTGAGCATGTCGAAGCCGCGTACGCATCGCATGCTCGCGACGCTGGTCGCGCGCGGCTACGTCACGCGCGATCCGCTGACCGCGCACTACGGATTCGGCGCGATGTGCGGTTCGCTGATCGCGCAGGCGCGCGCTGGCGTCTCGCTCTCGCAGGCGTGCGGACCGGCCCTGCGCCGGCTGTGGTCGTCGACGCGCGAGACCTGCTACCTCGCCGTCCTCGAAGCCGATCGCGCGATCGTCGTCGACAAGCTCGACAGCCAGCTGCCCGTGATCGCCACCTCGGTACTCGGGCGAGCGCTGCCGCTGCACGGCGTCTCCGCCGGCAAGGTGCTGCTGGCGAGCCGGCCCGACCACGAGGTCGAGGTGCTGATCCAGCGCAGCATCGCCGCCTACGGGCAGGCGCGCCCGCGCGACCCCGCGCGCGTCCTCGCCGAGGTGCGCCGCACGCGCGCGCACGGGTACGCCGAGAACCCGGGCGGCGGTTTCCGCGACGCCGTCGCGGGCGTCGCCGCGCCGGTGCGTTGGCCGGAGAAAGGCACCGTGGCGGCGGCCATCGCGGTGTGTCTGCCGGTCAACCGGTTCCGCGCGAACAGCGCCGAGCTGCGCGCGGCCGTGCTGGCCGCGGCCGCGGAAGCGTCGGCCGCCCTCGACGCCGCCGTCGACGCGGGGATCGGCGGACTCTCCAAGCGCGGCCGCTCGCGCACCCCGGAGGCGTCGTAGTGGTCTACGAGCTGCGCCGCTACGTCGCCGCGCCCGGCAAGGCCGACGCGCTGCTGCACCGCTTCGAGCACGGCACGCTGGCGATTTTCGCGCGCGCCGGGATTCGGATCGAACACTTCTGGCGCGATCGCGACCGCCCCGGCGACGTCGTGTACGTCTGCGCGTTCGCCGACGACGCGGCGCGCGAAGCGGCCTGGAAGGCGTTCGGCGCCGATCCGGCTTGGCACGCGCTCAAGGCGGAGACCGAGCGCGACGGCCCGCTGACCGTCTCGATGACCTCCGAGCTGCTGGTGCCGATCCTGGGCTTTCCGCGCGCGTGAAACCGGTCGACTTCGACTACGTGCGGCCGCACTCGCTGGCGGCCGCGCTCGCCGCGCTGGCCGGCGCGAACGGCGAAGCGAAGGTCATCGCGGGCGGACAGAGCTTGGGGCCGTTGCTCAACATGCGGCTGGTGCGCCCCGCGCTGTTGGTCGACGTCAACGCGCTGCCGGGGTTCGACGCGATCGAGGAACGCGAGCAATGGGTGCGCGTGGGTGCGACCGTGCGACAGCGCGACGCCGAACGCTCGGAGCTGGTGGCGCGCCGGTTGCCGCTGCTGCGCGACGCGCTGCCGTTCGTCGGCCACGCGCACACGCGCAACCGCGGCACCGTCGTCGGCAGCGTCGTCCACGCCGACCCGACCGCCGAGATCCCGCTGGTCGCCGTGTGCCTGGACGCGGTGGTCGAGATCGCCGGCCCGCGCGGCGCGCGCGAAGCGCCGGTCGCCGACTTCTATCAGGGATATCTGGCCACCGACCTCGCGGCCGACGAGCTGGTCGTCGGCGTGCGCTTCGGTGCGCATCCTCCGGCGGCGGGCGCGGTGCGGGTGACGGGCTTCGCCGAGATGGCGCGCCGTGAGGGCGACTTCGCGATCGTCGCGGCCGCCGTGCAGCTCGACGTCGAGCGCGAGAGCCGCCGGGTCCGCGAGGCGCGGTTGGGATTGGCCGGCGTCGGCGGCGCGCCGGTGCGTCTGCGCGCGAGCGAAGCGGCGTTGTGCGCCGGGCGCGACGGCGCGAGCGCGTTCGCCGACGCGGTGGCGGCGGCCGGGCCGGCGATCGATCCCGACGGCGACCTGCACGCGACCGCCGCGTATCGGCGCACGATCGCCGGACCGTTGCTCGCGCGCGCGCTGCGGCTCGCCTGGGCGCGGCTATGAGCGCCCGCCACACCGTCACCGTGACCTTCAACGGGCGCGAGCACCGCGCCAGCGTCCCCGCCCGCCGCAGCCTGGCGGATTTCTTGCGCGACGATCTGCAGCTGACGGGGACGCACCTCGGCTGCGAGCACGGGATGTGCGGTGCCTGCACCGTCCTGCTCGACGGCGCCGCGGTGCGCTCGTGCATCCTCTACGCGGTGCAGGTCGACGGCGCGCAGGTCACCACCGTCGAAGGGCTCTCGCCCGACGGCACCACGCTCTCGCCATTGCAGGATGCGTTCGTCGCCTGCCACGGGCTGCAGTGCGGTTTCTGCACGCCGGGGATGCTGATCGCCGCGACCGAGCTGCTGCGCGAGAACGCGGCGCCGAGCGAGGACGAGATTCGCACCGCGTTGGGCGGCAATCTCTGCCGCTGCACCGGCTACCAGCAGATCGTCGAATCGGTGCAGCTCGCGGCGCGCGGAGCGGACGCGCGATGATCCTCGCGGAGCCGCCGGTCGGCACGGCGGCGCGCCGCTTCGTCGGCAAGAAGCGCCGGCCGGTCGAGGATCGCCGCTTCGTGCTCGGGCAAGGCCGCTACGCCGCCGACGTGACGCTGCCGCACCTGCACCACGTCGCCGTCGTCACCAGCCCGTACGCGCACGCCCGCATCGTGCACGTCGACGTGCGCGCCGCGCTGGCGGTGCCGGGCGTGCTCGGCGTCGCGACCGGGGCCGAGCTGCGCGCGGCGTGCAAGCCGCTGCGGCAGTACATCGACGTCCCCGAGATCGCCTGGTACCCGTTGGCCGGCGAGCAGACGGTCTACGCCGGCGAGTGGGTCGTGGCCGTCGTCGCGTCCGAGCGCGCGATCGCCGAAGACGCCGCCGAGCTGGTCGAGGTGACGTTCGAGGAGATTCCGGCCGTGCTGGATCCCGAACGCGCGATCGAGCCGGACGCGCCCCCGACGCACGCCGCGCACCCGAGCAACGTCGTCTACCGGCGCACTTTTCGCTGGGGCGAGGTCGAGCGTGACTTCGCGCGCGCACCGCACCGGCTGCGCGGGCGCTACCGGTGGCACCGCAGCGCGACGGTGCCGATCGAGACCTTCTCGGTCGTCGCGGCCTGGAACGCGGGGACGAACCTGCTCGACGTGTGGGCGTCGATCCAGATGCCGCAGTTTCCCGAGCAGATGGCGCAGTCGCTGGGCATCCCGCTCAACGCGGTGCGCGTGCACTTCGACGTCGACGTCGGCGGCAGCTACGGCGTCAAGCGCGGGATCAAGCACGGGGTGTTGGCGGGGTACCTGAGCCGGCGCTTCGGCGTGCCGGTCAAGTTCGTCGAGGACCGGCTCGAGAACATGCGCGGCGGGGACATGCACGGCCCCGACCGCATCTTCGACGTCGAGGTCGCCTTCGACGACGACGGCGTCGTGCGCAGCATGAAGATGCGCACGCTCGACGACGAAGGCGCCTATCCGGGCCGCTCGCCGCTGCAGATGGGCAAACCGGTCGGCGCGATCGTCGGCCCGTACACGATCGGCAGCGTCGAGTACGAAGCGATCGCGGTCGTCACCAACAAGTGCAGCCAGGTCGCGGTGCGCGGTTTCGGGCAGGCGCCGACCAACTTCGCCATCGAGCTGACGATGGACCGCGTCGCCGAGGCGGTCGGCATCGACCGCTTCGAAGTGCGGCGGCGCAACTTCATTCCGCCCGACGCCTTTCCGTACGTGATCCCCAGCGGGACGCCGTACGACAGCGGCGACTACGGCGTCGTGCTCGGCAAGGCCGTCGACTGCGCCGGGCTGGACGAGCTGCTGCGTTGGCGCGATGCGGGTCGCGCGGACGGGTGCCTACGCGGGGTCGGCGTCGCGACGTGTCTGGAGCCGGGCGGCGGCAACGCGATCTTCGAGGCGCTCTTCAACCCCAAGAACGAGTCGACGACGTTCCCCGAGGGCTGTCAGGTCAAGATCGACCGCACCGGCACCATCAGCGCGCAGATCGGCGTCGCGACCTCCGGCCAAGGTCACGAGACGCTGGTCTCGACGATCTTGGGCGAAGCGTTCGGGGTCGAGCCGGACCGCATTCGCGTCATCCACGCCGACTCGCTGGCCGGGCTGCCCTCGCAGAGCCCGGTCGCGAGCCGGATGGCGATCGTGCTCGGCGACGCCGCGCTCGGCGCCGCGCGCAAGCTCAAGGACAAGATGCTGCGCATCGCCGCGCACCGGCTCGGCGCCGCCGCCGAGGAGTGCGCCTGGGACGCCGACACGGTGCGGCGGATCGCCGACCCGGCCGCCAACGTGAGCTGGGCCGAGATCGCGCGCATCGCGCACACGGCCTACCATCTGCTGCCGCCGGGGATGGAGCCGGGGCTGCAGGCGCAGTTCGTGCAGCAGGTCCAAGGCGGCGGCACGCTGCCGACGGCCGAGGGCGTGGTGCGGATGTATCCGTGCCAGTCGTTCTCCGCGCACGTCGTCGCGATCGAGATCGATCGCGACACCGGCCGGATCGCGTTCCACCGCTACGCGCTGGCGCACGACTGCGGCACGGTGATCAATCCCGACATCGTGCGCGGCATGGTGTTGGGCGGGATCGCGCACGGAATCGGCGCCGCGCTCTACGAGCGCTTCCAGTACGACGAGCACGGCCAGCTGCTCACCCAAGCGCTGTCCGACTATTTGATGCCGACGACGTACGAGGTACCCCACGTCGAGATGGTTGAGCACGAGACGCCCTCACCGCTGACCGCCTTCGGCCAGAAAGGCGTCGGCGAAGGCGGCTA
Source organism: Candidatus Sulfotelmatobacter sp. (assembly GCA_035504415.1). NCBI lineage: Bacteria > Pseudomonadati > Acidobacteriota > Terriglobia > Terriglobales > Candidatus Korobacteraceae > Candidatus Sulfotelmatobacter > Candidatus Sulfotelmatobacter sp. The sequence goes on from DATJRY010000019.1 coordinate 16,437, forward strand.
CATGACCACGCCGGCCGCGGTCGTCGCGGCGATCAACGACGCGCTCGCGCCGGGCGGCGCGCGAATCGCGCACGTCCCGGTGACGCCGGTCGACGTGCTGGAGCTGCTGGCGTGAGCGCGCCCGCCGTCGACGTCCACGCGCATCACGTGCCGGCGGCGCTGCTGCGCCGCGTGCGCGAGGAAGCGACGCGCCGCGCGTTCCCGCATTGTCAGGCCGAGGAGGCCGCCGGCGGCGCGGTCCGTTTCAAGATCGGCGAGGAGCCCTGGACGCGGCCGGTCGCGCCGGGGCTGATCGCGCTCGAGAAGCGCACGCAGAAGCTGGCGGGAAGCGCGATCGCGGTGCAGCTCAACGGCGGCTGGCTGGACCTGTTCGGCTATTCGCTGCCGGCCGAGGAAGGCGCGGCCTGGAGCGCGCTCCTCAACGACGGGCTGGCCGAGTCGCTCGCAGCGGCGTCGAGCGCCGACGTCGCGTACCTGCCGCTGGCGACCGTGCCGCTGCAAGACGGCCGGCTCGCGGCCGCCGAGCTGGCGCGGGCCGTCGCCGCGGGACACGCCGGCGCGATGATCGGCACCTGGATCGCCGGCGCCGGCCGCGATCTCGACGATCCCGACCTCGAGCCGTTCTGGGCGCAGGCCGCGGCGCTCGGCGTTCCCGTCTTCGTTCACCCCGTCTACGCCGGCGGCGGCGACGACGCGCGCATCCACGACTTCGGCTTGGCCAACGCGGTCGCGCGCCCCAACGAGACGGCGCTCGCGATGAGCCGGCTGCTCTACGCGGGCGTGCCGCAGCGCCATCGCGGCCTCAAGCTGGTCGTCGCGCACGGCGGCGGCGCGCTGCCCGCCGTGCTGGGGCGGCTGGCGCGCAACTACGACGTGCTGCGCGCCGCCGGCGAGAGCGTCGCCGATCCGCGCGCGGGCTTCGCACAGCTCTACTTCGACAGCGTCGTCTTCGATCCCGAGGCGTTGCGCGCGCTGCTGCGCGTCGCGCGTCCCGACGGGATCATGCTCGGCTCCGACGATCCGTTCCCGATCGGCGATCCCGCGCCGCGGGCGGTGATCGAAGCGCCGTCGCTCGAGCTCGATCGGGCCGAGCGCGCGCGGCTGTTGGCAGGCAACGCCTGCGCCGCGTTTCCGGGTGTTGCCGCCTGCTGCGGCGGTCACGCAGCGTTCCGCTAAGTGGAGGTCCGCATGATGGCTCGTGCCCGCATCCTCGCCCTGTCCGCGCTCGCAACCCTCGCGCTGCTCGCCCCGGCGGCCACCTCGGCCGATCCGCCGACGGTCACCTTCGGCGCCGCCATCTCGATGACGGGGACGCTCTCGCGCGAGGGTCAGCTCACCAAGGAAGGCTACGACCTCTGGCAGACCTACGTGAACGATCACGGCGGCCTGCACGTCGGCAAGACCCGCTATCGGGTCGCGATCAAGTACTACGACGACGAGTCGCAGCCGGAGAACGCGGCCCAGCTGGCAGCCCGGCTGATCGATCAGGATCACGTCAACTTCTTGCTCGGACCGTACGGGACGGGCACGACGTTCACCGTCGCGCAGATCGCGGAGCGCAAGAAGATCCCGATGGTGCAGGGCAACGGCGCGGCGGAGCGCCTGTTCACCTCCGGCTTCACCTACTCGTTCGGCGTGCTCACGCCGGGCAAGCAGTACTTGACCGGGATCATCGACATGGTGCTGGCGCAGCGTCCGGCGCCCAAGACCATCGCGATCACCTACGCCAGCGACGCCTTCTCGCAAGACGTGGCGTCCGGCGCCGCCGACTACGCGACCGCGCACGGTCTCAAGGTCGTCTACGACAACAAGTATCCGCCGGCGGCGACCGACGTCTCGTCGATCGTGACCGCCGTGCACGCGAGCAACCCCGACGTGATCCTCAACGCGGGTCACTTCGAGGACGCGCTGCTGATGGCCAAGTCGCTGCACGACCAGAACGTCGAGGCGCGCGCGTACGGATACTCCGTCGGACCCGACACGCCCGACTTCGTCGCGGCGCTGGGCAAGGACGCCAACGACGTGCTGGGCGGCTCGCAGTGGTCGATCTCGGTCAAGTACCGCGGCGTGCCCGGCTTCTACCAGACCCCGGCCGAGTACAGCGAGGCGTTCCAGCGCGTCTATCACCGGCCCGCCGACTACCACAACGCGGACGGCACCGCGGCGTGCCTGGCCTTTCAGTACGCGCTCGAGAAAGCCGGCTCGCTCGACCCCGAGAAAGTACGCGCCGCGTTGGCGGACCTGAACGTCATGACGTTCTACGGCCCGATCACCTTCGACAAGCGCGGGGTCAACATGACCAAGCCGATGATCGTGCAGCAGATCCAGAACCAGCACTTGGTCACCGTCTGGCCGCCCTCCGTCGCCAACGCCAAGCCGGTCTACCCGGCGCCGCCCTGGGACCGCCGCTGACCGGAGTGGAAGGGACGCCGCATGAGCAGCGTTCGAGTCCTGGTCGGGACGCGCAAGGGCGCGTTCGTGCTCACCGCCGACGGCGCGCGCCGTGACTGGACGGTCGCGGGACCGCACTTCCCCGGCTGGGAGATCTACCACGTCAAAGGCTCGCCGGCCGATCCGAACCGCATCTACGCCTCGCAGAGCAGCAGTTGGTTCGGCCAAGTCGTCCAGCGTTCCGACGACGGCGGCGCGACGTGGCAGCCCGTCGGCAACCAGTTCGCGTACGACGGCGTGCCGGGAACGCATCAGTGGTACGACGGCACGCCGCACCCGTGGGAGTTCGCGCGCGTCTGGCACTTCGAACCGTCGCTGACCGATCCCGACACCGTCTACGCCGGCGTCGAGGACGCGGCGCTGTTTCGTTCGACCGACGGCGGGATGACGTGGGCGGAGCTGCCGGGCTTGCGCGGGCACGGGACCGGTCCCGACTGGCAGCCCGGTGCCGGCGGGATGTGCCTGCACACGATCCTGCTCGATCCGTCCGACGAGCGGCGCATGTACGCCGCCATCTCGGCCGCCGGCGCGTTTCGCAGCGACGACGCGGGCGCGAGCTGGAAGCCGATCAACAACGGGCTGCGCTCGGAGCAGATCCCCAACCCGACCGCCGAAGTCGGGCACTGCGTCCATCGCCTGGCGATGCACCGCGAGCGCCCGCGGACGCTGTTCATGCAGAAGCACTGGGACGTAATGCGCAGCGACGATGCGGGCGAGTCGTGGCGCGAGGTCAGCGGGAACCTGCCGACCGACTTCGGCTTCCCGATCGAGGTCCACGCGCACGAACCCGAGACCGTGTACGTCGTCCCCATCGCGAGCGATTCGCACCACTTCCCGCTCGAGGGCAAGCTGCGCGTGTACCGCAGCCGCACCGGCGGCGACGAGTGGGAGCCGTTGACGAACGGCTTGCCGCAGCGCGACTGCTACGTCAACGTGCTGCGCGACGCGACCTCGATCGACACGCTCGACGCCTGCGGCGTCTATTTCGGCACCACCGGCGGCCAGGTGTACGCCTCCGCCGACGCCGGCGAGAGCTGGTCGGCGATCGTGCGCGACCTGCCCGCGGTGCTCTCGGTCGAAGTGCAGACGCTGCCGTGATCCGCGTCGTGCTGCCGGCGAACCTGCGCGCGCTGGCGCGGCTGCCGGGCGAGGTGGAGCTCGAGCTGAGCGGCGAGCCGACGCCGGCCGCGGTCCTCGACGCGCTCGAAGCGCGCTACCCGATGCTGCGCGGAACGATCCGCGACCACGCGACGCTGCGCCGTCGCCCGTACGTGCGCTACTTCGCGTGCGAGCGCGACATCTCGCACGAACCGGCGGACGCACCCCTGCCGGCCGCGGTCGCCGCCGGCGCCGAACCGCTGCTCATCCTGGGCGCCCTCTCGGGCGGCTGATCGCCGCGGCCTCACCAATGGCCGGAAGCGCCGCCTCCGCCGAACCCGCCGCCGCCCCCCGAGAAGCCGCCGCCGAAGCCGCCACCGCCGCCGCCGACGAAGCCGCCCCATCCGCTCGCCGGCCCCATCGCGCTCGACATCAGGAATGCGTCGAGCCAATCGCCGCGCGGCTTCCCGCGCCGGACGATGGTCACGACGACGGCGAGCACGATGCAGACGATCAGTCCGAAGAAGACCAGCGCCGCGAAGCCTTCGCCCCAACCGTCGTCGTCGCCGGACGACGGCGGCGGTGAGGGCGCCGCGGCCAAGACCGAGGCGGCGGCCGGGTCGATGACCACCAACATGTGATCGACGCCGCCGCGCACCGCGCCGTCGACGTCGCCGTGCCGCATCGCGGGCAAGATATCGTCCCGAATGATCTGCGCCGACTGGGCGTCGGTCAGCTTCGACTCCAAGCCGTACCCGACTTCGATGCGTACTGCGTGGTCGCGCATGAAGACGAACAGGATCGCGCCGTCGTCCTTCCCTTTGCGGCCGATCTTCCAGCGCTCGGCGGTGTCCGAGGTCCAGGTTTCGAGCGGAACGCCGCCCGTCGTGTCGCCGATCCAGACGATCACCTGGTGGCCGGTTTGCGTCTCGAACCCCCGCAGGTCGCCTTCGATCGCGGCGCGCGTCGGCGCGCTGAGCGCGTCGACGGTGTCGGTCACGTGTTGCGTCGGCGCGGGGGGAATCGTCAGCGCGGCGAGCAGCACCAGCCCGATCACGGCGTCGCCTCGGTGAAGTGCTCGTGCAAGGCGGCGCCGAGGCGGTCGATCCCGAGCACGATGGCATCGGCCGGCGTGCGCGTCTTGAACGCGGCGCTCATCTCCGCGACCAGCCCGTCCCAAAACGGCTGACCGACGCGCTCGTGCAGCGCGCGGTCGCCGAGGACCGCGAACGCGCGCGCCTTGGGCGCGACCAAGATGAGCCCCGCGTTCGCGCCGGGGTGCGTGTGCAGGCCGCCGCTGAGGAACTCGTCCTTGGCCCGCTCGAACGCGTCGAGCGTGGCGTCGGGGACGATGCGCACGGCCAAGCGCGAGGAGGTCCCGGTCTCGGCGCGGAGCAGCGCGGCTTGGATGCGCTCCCGGTCGCGGCGGTTCACGGCGAGAAGTTGACGGTCGGCGCCGTTTGCGCGCCCGGCTGCGCTTCGAAGTACGGCTTGGGCGCGAACTGCGCGCCGAACAACCCGACGATGAAGACCGTCGGCGCGGTCGCGCGCGCCGTGTTGAACGCGCGCGCGTCGTCGTTGTAGCGCTTGCGCTCGACGGCGATGCGGTTTTCCGTCCCCTCCAGCTGCGACTGCAGCGTGAGGAAGTTCTGGCTCGCCTTGAGGTCGGGATAGTTCTCGACCGTGACCAGCAGATGCGAGAGCGCGGCGCCGAGCTGGTCCTGCGCTTGCGCGTCCTGCGCGAACGCGTGGGGATCGCTCAGCGCGTTCTGCACCGCGGAGGCGGGCAGCTGGCCGACGGCGGCACGCGCTTGCGTCACGGCGAGGTAGGTGCTCTTCTCGAAGTTGGCCGCGCCCTTGACCGTGGCGACCAGGTTCGGCACCAGATCGGCGCGGCGCTGGTAGACGTTCTGTACCTGACCCCACTGGGCGTCGACGGCCTGGTCGAGCTGCACCAGCCGGTTGTACGTCGCGACGACGTAGAGGAGCACGATGACCACGATCGCGCCGGCGATCCAGAGGGAGCGGCGTCCTGACACGAGAGCCTCCTTGCTCGGCCCTTCCGCCGGGTAACCAGGCAAGCCTGCCGCGCCGTTTGACCGTGCCCGGAGGGCTGTGGTAGCGTGAAGGCGATGTTCGAAACCGGCCGTAGCGCGATGTGCTGCTGTCTCTGTCGCCCCCGAACGGGTCGGCCCGGTTTCTCATTGGCCTGACGGAACGCACCGTCGACCACGAGACCTCCGCCGACCGGCGGGGGTCTTTTCGTTTCATCACATCTCGGCATCGCAGCACCGGAACCGTAAGGAGAATCCATGTCACTGCAGCTCGGAGACACCGCTCCGGACTTCACCCAAGACTCGACGCAGGGTCCGCTCCACTTCTACGACTACGCGGGAGACAGTTGGGTCGTGCTCTTCTCGCACCCGGCGGATTTCACGCCGGTGTGCACGACCGAGCTCGGCGAGACCGCGCGCCTCAAGCCCGAGTTCGACAAGCGCAACGTCAAGGTCATCGGCCTCTCGGTCGATCCCGCCGACAAGCACGGCAACTGGGCCAAGGACATCGCCGAGGTCGGCGGCACCGCGCTCAACTTCCCGCTGATCGCCGACGCCGACCGCAAGGTCTCGCAGCTCTACGATCTGATCCACCCCAACGCGCTGGCGACCGCGACGGTCCGCTCCGTGTTCGTCATCGACCCGCAGAAGAAAGTGCGCCTGACGCTGACCTACCCGGCGGCGACGGGTCGCAACTTCGAAGAGATCCTGCGCGTGATCGACTCGCTGCAGCGCACCGACAACTACAAAGTCGCAACGCCGGTCAACTGGAAGCAAGGCGAGGACGTCATCATCACCAGCGCGGTGAGCGACGAAGAAGCGGCGCAGAAGTTCCCCGGCTACAAGACGATCAAGCCGTACCTGCGCACGACGCCGGACCCGGCGAAGCAGCCCGCGACGGTCTGATCGCGGCCGGCTGATAGCCGGCGTCTATGACGCGATGGGCGATGCGCCGTCGCGTCGGGCCTTCGCCTATGGTATCTATGAAGGATGCTTGCGGCGATGACCTCGCCCGCGCGGGTCGATCTTGCGGCCGCGCGCGGCTTGGTCTTGAACGGTTTGGCGCCCGTGCCGGCCGAGTCCGTCCCGCTTGCCGACGCGGCGGGTCGGATCGTCGCGCATCCGATCCGAGCGCTCGACGACCTCGTGCCGTTCGCCCGTTCCGGGATGGACGGCTACGCGGTTCGCGCGGACGATACGACCGGCGCGGTCGCCGGAGCGCTGGTGCTCCCCGTGGTCGGAACGGCGTTTGCCGGCGAGGCGCCGGCGCCGCTGCAGCCCGGAACCGCCGCCGCGATTGCGACCGGTGGGGCGCTGCCGCCGGGTGCCGACGCGGTCGTCCCCTTCGAAGAGGTCGACGACCGCGGCGCGACGATCGTCGTGCGCGCACCGGTCGCCGCCGGCGCTCACGTGTTTCTGCCCGGTGACGACGCCCGTCGCGGCGAGGTCGTGCTCGAGCCCGGCCGGGTCGTCACGCCGGGGATCGCCGCGTTGCTGGCCGCCGCCGGACACGCCGTGGTCCCCGTCCACCGCCGCCCGTGGGTCACCATCGTGTCGACCGGCGACGAGCTGGTGCCGGTCGACGAGCGGCCGGCGTTCGGGCAGATCCGCGACAGCAACGCGACGTTGCTGGCCGCCTGCGTGCGCCGCGACGGCGGTGAGGTCGAGCGCTGCGTGCGGGTGCGAGATGCCTTCGAACCGTTGCGCGACGCGCTGTTGCGCGCGCTCGACGACAGCGATCTGATCGTGACGACCGGCGGCGCGTCGACCGGCGAGCGCGACTACGCCAAGCGCGCGGTGCGCGCCGCCGGCGGAACGTTCGCGTTCGAGTCGGTCGCGCTGCGGCCGGCCCGGCCCAGCGCGTTCGCGCGCCGCGGCGCGGCCGCGATCGCGGTGCTGCCCGGCAATCCTGCCGCCGCGCACGTCGCGTACGCCGCGCTCGTGCGCGCGGCGCTGCTGCGGCTGGGCGGCCGCACCGACGTCGCCGCGCCGCACGTCGCCGCGGTGCTCGACGGCACCCTGCGCGGCAAGGCCGATCGGCACTTCCTGGTGTTCGGGCGCCTCTCGCACGACGGCACGCGTTTCCGCGTGCGCCCACTGCCCAACCAGTGCTCGTCGCTGGTGCGCACGTCGGCCGACGCCGACGCGCTGATCGTCGTCCCGCCGGGCGCGGGACTGCTCGCCACCGGCGCCGAGGTCGGTGTCGACGTCCTGGACTGGACGGGCGTCGCTTTTTCCGGGAGTCCCAGAGCATGAACGTGATCTCGCTGCTCGACGCGCCGCTGCCGCGGAAAGTCGCCGAGCTGCAGCTGGACGACGAGCAGCAGGCCGTCGTCGCGCGCGTCCTCGCCGAGCGTGGTGCGCTGCCCGGCGCGCTGCTGCCGGTGCTGCACGGCGTGCAAGACGCGCTCGGCTACGTGCCCGACGCGGCGCTGCCGGAGATCGCGCGCGGCTTGAACCTCACGCGGGCCGAGGTCTACGGCGTCGTCACCTTCTATCACCACTTCCGCCGCCACGCGCCGGCGCGGCACATCGTGCAGATCTGTCAGGCCGAAGCGTGCAAGGCGATGGGCGCCGACGCGCTGACCGCGCACGCGAAGGCGTCGCTGGGCGTCGACTTCCACCAGAACACGGCTGACGGCGCGGTCACCTTGCTGCCGGTCTACTGTTTGGGCAACTGCGCCTGCTCGCCGTCGGTGGCCGTCGGCGACGACGTGCACGCGCGGGTGACGCCGCAGAAGTTCGACGTGCTGATCGCCGAGCTGCGCGAGGCCGCGCGATGACGACCGTCTACGTGCCGCGCGAGACGACCGCCAACGCGCTGGGCGCCGAACGGGTCGCGCGCGCGATCGCGGCCGAGGCGGAGAAGCGCGGCGCGGCGGTGCGGGTCGTGCGCAACGGCTCGCGCGGGATGTGCTTCCTCGAGCCGCTGGTCGAGGTCGCGACCCGCTTCGGGCGCGTCGCGTACGGGCCGGTCGAACCGGGCGACGTGCCGGGACTGTTCGACGCCGGCTTCTTGGCCGGGGCGCCGCACCACCTCGGCCACGGCCCGACCGAGGCGATCCCGTATCTGGCCAAACAGGAACGGCTGACGTTCGCACGCGCCGGGATCGTCGATCCGCTCTCGCTCGACGACTACCTCGCGCACGACGGCTATCGCGGCTTGCGCAACGCGCTCGCGCTGGACGGAGCCGCGATCGTCGAGGCGGTCACCGACTCCGGCTTGCGCGGCCGCGGCGGCGCCGCATTCCCGACCGGGATCAAATGGAAGACCGTCCTCGGCGCGCAAGCCGATCAGAAATACGTCGTCTGCAACGCCGACGAGGGCGACTCGGGGACGTTCTCCGACCGCATGATCATGGAGTGCGATCCGTTCGTGCTCATCGAGGGGATGACGATCGCGGCGGTCGCGGTCGGCGCGACGCGGGGCTATATCTACGTTCGTTCCGAGTACCCGCTGGCCAAGCGGATTCTCGACGCCGCGATCGCGATCGCGTACGAGCGCGGCTACCTCGGCGGCGACGTCCTGAAGTCGGGCAAGCGCTTCGATCTCGAGACGCGACTGGGGGCCGGAGCGTACATCTGCGGTGAGGAGACCTCGCTGCTCGAAAGCCTCGAAGGCAAGCGCGGGATGGTGCGCTTCAAACCGCCGCTGCCCGCCGTCGAAGGGCTGTTCGGCAAGCCGACGGTCATCAACAACCTGGTCTCGTTCGCGTCGGTCCCGATCATCCTCGATCGCGGCGCGGCGTTCTATCGCGACTACGGGATGGGCCGCTCGCGCGGCACGCTGCCGTTCCAGCTGGCCGGCAACGTCAAGCAGGGCGGCCTGGTGGAGAAGGCGTTCGGCATCACCCTGCGCGAGCTGCTGCACGACTTCGGCGGCGGAAGCGCGAGCGGCAAGCCGATCCGTACGGCGCAGGTCGGCGGCCCGCTCGGCGCCTACGTCCCGGCCGCGCAGTTCGACACGCCGCTCGACTACGAAGCGTTCGTCGCGATCGGCGCGATGCTGGGTCACGGCGGCGTCGTCGCCTTCGACGAGGGGGTCGACATGGCGCAGATGGCGCGCTACGCGATGGAGTTCTGTGCGATCGAGTCGTGCGGCAAGTGTACGCCGTGCCGGATCGGCTCGACGCGCGGCGTCGAGACGATCGACAAGATCCTCGCCGGCGAGCGGGTCGAAGCGAACCTCGAGCTGCTCGAAGACCTGTGCGTGACGATGCGCGACGCGTCGCTGTGCGCGCTGGGCGGGCTCACGCCGCTGCCCGTCGAGAGCGCCCTCAAACATTTCCCGCACGACTTCGGCTTGCCCACCCCGACGGCCGTCTGACCCGAAAGGCACCCATTCGCATGCAATCGATCGTCGACGTCGACTTCGGAACCCCGCGCTCCCCGAGCACGCAGCTGATCGCGCTCGAGGTCGACGGCATCGCCGTCACCGTCCCGCAGGGCAGCTCGGTCATGTACGCGGCCACGCAGGCGGGAACGAAGGTGCCCAAGCTGTGCGCGACCGACAGCCTGGAACCGTTCGGTTCGTGCCGCTTGTGCGTGGTCGAGATCGAAGGCCGCCGCGGCTATCCGGCCTCGTGCACGACGCCGGCCGAGCCCGGCATGAAGGTGCACACGCAGAGCGGCAAGCTCGGCGACCTGCGCCGCAACGTGATGGAGCTGTACATCTCCGATCACCCGCTGGACTGTCTGACCTGCCCCGCCAACGGGAACTGCGAGCTGCAGGACATGGCGGGTGCGGTCGGCCTGCGCGACGTGCGCTACGGCTACGAGGGCGTCACCCACACCCATCAGGCCAAGGACACCTCGAACCCGTACTTCACCTTCGATCCGTCGAAGTGCATCCTGTGCAGCCGGTGCGTGCGCGCCTGCGACGAGGTGCAAGGAACGCTGGCGCTGACGGTCGAGGGCCGCGGCTTCGACTCGCACATCTCGCCCGGCATGATGGAAAGCTTCATGGACTCCGAGTGCGTCTCGTGCGGCGCCTGCGTGCAGGCGTGCCCGACCGAGACGCTGACGGAGACGTCGGTCATTCGTCTCGGCCAGCCGACGCGCAGCGTGATGACGACCTGCGCCTACTGCGGCGTCGGCTGCTCGTTCAAGGCCGAGATGAAGGGCGAAGAGGTCGTGCGGCTGGTCCCCAACAAGGACGGCCACGCCAACCACGGCCACTCGTGCGTCAAGGGCCGCTTCGCGTTCGGTTACGCGACGCACCCCGACCGCATCACCTCGCCGATGATCCGCGAGAAGATCACCGATCCGTGGCGCGAGGTCGGTTGGGACGAGGCGTTCAGCTACGCCGCCGGCAAGTTCAAGGCGATCCAGGCGAAGTACGGGCGCGAGTCGGTCGGCGCGATCAGCTCGTCGCGCTGTACCAACGAAGAGGTCTGGCTGGTGCAGAAGCTGGTGCGCGCCGGCTTCGGCAACAACAACGTCGACACGTGCGCGCGCGTCTGCCACTCGCCGACCGGCTTCGGCCTCAAGACGACGATCGGCGAGTCGGCCGGGACGCAGACCTTCGACTCGGTGATGAAGGCCGACGTGGTCTTCGTCATCGGCGCCAACCCGACCGACGGCCATCCCGTCTTCGGCTCGCAGATGAAGCGCCGGCTGCGCCAGGGCGCCAAGCTGATCGTCGCCGACCCGCGCGGCATCGACCTGGTGCGCACGCCGCACGTGCGCGCCGCGCATCACCTCAAGCTGCGTCCGGGCACCAACGTCGCGCTGCTCAACTCGCTCGCGCACGTGATCGTCACCGAGGGACTCGCCGACGACGCCTTCGCGCGCGAGCGCTGCGAGCCGGCCGAGTACGAGAAGTGGAAGTCGTTCGTCGCGCAGGAGCGCCACTCGCCCGAGGCGCTCGAGAGCGTGACCGGCGTTCCGGCCGCCGACCTGCGCGCGGCGGCGCGCCTGTACGCGAGCGCGCCCAACGCGGCGATCTACTACGGGTTGGGCGTCACCGAGCACAGCCAAGGCTCGACCGCCGTCATGGGGATCGCGAACCTCGCGATGGCGACCGGCAACTTCGGGCGCGAAGGCGTCGGCGTCAATCCGCTGCGCGGCCAGAACAACGTCCAAGGCTCGTGCGACATGGGCTCGTTCCCGCACGAGTTCAGCGGGTACCGCCACGTCTCCGACGCCGGCGTGCGCGGGATGTTCGAAGCGGCCTGGGGCGTCTCGCTCGACGGCGAGCCGGGGCTGCGCATCCCCAACATGTTCGAGGCCGCCCTCGACGGCTCGTTCAAAGGCCTCTACTTGCAGGGCGAGGACATCGCGCAGTCCGATCCCGACACGCAGCACGTCGAGGCGGCGCTGACCGCGATGGAGTGCATCGTCGTGCACGACATCTTCCTCAACGAGACGGCGAAGTACGCGCACGTCATCCTGCCGGGCAGCTCGTTCCTGGAAAAGAACGGCACCTTCACCAACGCCGAGCGCCGCATCCAGCGCGTGCGCAAGGTCATGACCCCGCTGGCCGGCAAGGAAGATTGGGAAGTGACGATGGGGCTGGCCGCGGCGCTGGGCTACCCGATGCACTACACCCACCCCAGCCAGATCATGGACGAGATCGCGGAGCTCACGCCGACCTTCACCGGCGTGAGCTACGAAAAGCTCGATGAGCTGGGCAGCATCCAGTGGCCGTGCAACGACGGCGCGCCGGACGGCACGCCGACGATGCACGCGCAGACGTTCGTGCGCGGCAAGGGCAACTTCGTGCTGACCGAGTACGTCGCGACCGAGGAGAAGGTCACCCGCAAGTTCCCGCTCTTGCTGACGACGGGGCGCATCCTCTCGCAGTACAACGTCGGCGCGCAGACGCGGCGCACCGAGAACGGCCGCTGGCACGAGATCGATCGCCTGGAGATCCACCCGCACGACGCCGAGGACCGCGGCATCAAGGAAGGCGACCTGGTCGAGATCGCCAGCCGCGTCGGATCGACGGTGTTGCCGGCGAAGATCACCGAGCGCGTGCAGCCGGGCGTCGTCTACACGACCTTCCACTACCCGACCTCGGGCGCCAACGTCGTCACCACCGACAACTCCGATTGGGCGACCAATTGCCCCGAGTACAAGGTGACCGCGGTGCAGGTCTCGCGCGTGCTCACGCCCTCGGAGTGGCAGCAGCGCAAGAGCACCTTCGACGAAGAGCAGGAACTGCTGCTGCGGCACGGTTTGGCCGTCGACGAACCGGCCGCGCCGCCCGTCGGCGCGCCGCGTTAGGCCGAGGCGATGCGCGCCGAACGCCTGGTGACGATGGCGAACCAGATCGCCAGCTTCTACGAACCGCAGCCGGACCGCGCGACGGCCGCGAACGCGGTCGCCGGTCACCTGCGGCGCTTCTGGGCGCCGGCGATGCGCCGCGACCTGCAGCTCCACGTCGACCAGACCGGCGGCGAGGGCGTCAGCGCCCTCGTGCTGGAGGCCCTCAGGACCCCGACCTTCGCGCGCTGAAGGGTGTCGGGTGCTGATCCGGCAGCTGCAGTATTTGGTCGCCTTGGCGCACGAAGGTCACTTCGCGCGGGCGGCCGAGCGCTGCGGCGTCTCGCAGCCGACGCTCTCGGCGGCGTTGCGGCAATTGGAGGACGAGCTCGGCGCGGCGATCGTCGAACGCGGGAACCGCTTTCGGGGCTTCACCCCGCAGGGCGAGATCGTGCTCGGCTGGGCGCGCCGCATGCTGGCCGACGAGCGCTCCTTGCGCGAGGAGCTCGACGCCTCGCGCGGGATGCTCAACGGACGTTTGCGGCTAGGTGTGATCCCGTCGGTCAACGCCGTGGTCCCGGCCCTGACGACGAGCTTCGTGCAGGCGCACCCGCTGGTGCGCATCGACGAGATCGAGACGACCTCGCACGAAGTGCTGCGCGATCTGGCGGCGTTCGATCTCGACGCCGCCGTCACGTACGTCGACGACGAGCCGTTGGAGCACGTGCGCACGCTGCCGATCGCCGTCGAACGGTACGTCGCCGTCGTGCCGGCCGCGATCCCGGTGCCCGACGGGGAGACGCTCACCTGGACCCAAGCCGCGCGGCTGCCGCTGTGTCTGCTGCGACCCGACATGCAGAACCGCCGCATCTTCGATGCGGCCTTCGCGGCCGCCGGCGCGACGCCGAACGTCCGCGTCGAAGTCTACTCGATGATGGCGAAACTCTGCTACGTCGAGTCCGGACAGTTCGCGACGCTGATGCCGGCCAGCATGGCGTATTGGGTCGACGCGCGCCAAGGCGTGCGCATACGGCGGTTGGTCGAACCCGACGTCGCCAAGGCCGTCGGGCTGGTCGTCGCCGAGCGCGACCCCTTCCCGGCGCTCATCGACGCGTTTTGGCGCCACGTGCGCGCGCAGGTCGCGCTCGCGCCGGCGGCGAGCTGACGCCGGTGCGGCCGACGATCGATCCGGGTCACCCGCTGTTCGGGCTCGGCTACGCGAAGCCGGTCGAGCTGCGCACGTTCGAGCGGCTGCACGACGGCGAAGCGTCGGTCGAAAGCGCGACGGTCGCCGAAGAGACGCCCGTCGCGCTGGTCTACAACGGTTGGCCGCACGTCGTGATGATGTGCACGCCGGCCGACGTCGAGGACTTCGCGATCGGTTTCACGCTGACCGAGGAGATCGTCTCCGACCTGGACGCGATCACGGGTCTGCAGGTCGTGCGGTCGAGCCAGGGGATCGAAGCGCAGCTGGTGATCCCCGACCAGGCGGCGGAGGCGCTGCGCGGTCGCGGCCGTTCCCTGGTCGGGCGCACCGGCTGCGGACTGTGCGGCGTGACCACCATCGACGACGCGCTGCGCCCGGGGCGCACGGTGGCGGCCGACGAGCGGATCGCGCCCGCCGCGCTCTATCGCGCCGGCGACGAGCTGCCGGCCTGGCAGCACTACAACGAAGGCACCGGTGCCGTTCACGCGGCCGGTTGGGCGACGCGCGAAGGAGCGATCGTCATGGCGCGCGAGGACGTCGGCCGCCACAACGCGCTCGACAAGCTGGTCGGCGCGATGGTGCGCGCCGGCGTCGCGCCGACCGACGGGTTCGCGGTCGTCACCAGCCGCGCCAGCTACGAGCTGGTCCAGAAGTGCGCCGTCGCCGGCATCCCGCTGCTGGCGGCGATCTCGCGCCCGACCGGCCTGGCCGTCCGCATGGCCGACGCCGCCGGCATCACCTTGGCGGCGCTGTTGCGCGGGCGCAGCGTCAACGTCTACAGCCACGCCGAACGCCTGACGCCCTGAGCTGCCGGGCGGGAGGAAAGCTTTCTCGCCGGACCGCAGCGTGCTGGTACACCAGTGCTGCAAGACTCTCGAGAGCGAGCTGACTCCGAGGGGACGCTCGCCTCCTTACGCGAGGAAATCACCGGGCCGGGCGGTCCCGGCCGCCGTGTGGACGACGAGCGGCTTGCGGCCTGGCTGCGCGAGGTCGCGCGGACGCGCGACTTCACCCGCGAGCCGCCCGCCGTCAGCTTCGCGATCGCCGACCGGGCGGTGCTGCAGCGCTTCGTCGACGGCCTGCGCAACGAGCTGCTCGACTATCGCGAGATCGTCGACGCGGCCGGCGAGAGCATCGAGCGCAACGCGCGTCAGCTGGCCGGGATCGTCGCCTCGACCGGCGAGCAGACCGCGGTCGTCGAGCGAACCGCGGCGGCGATCGCCGAGATCGAGCAAGGTGCGACGCACGTCGCCGAGACCGCGCACGACCTGCGCGCGACCTCGGGAACCGTCGCGGCGTCGTCGCGCTCCTACGACGCAGGCATCGCGGGCGTGCTGGAGCGGCTGCAGGCGCTGGTGGGCGCGGTCGAGGCGACGGCGGGTTTCGCACAGACGACCGAACGCGGCCGCATCGGGATCCAGAGCTTCCTCGAGCGGTTGCGGCGCATCGCGCGCCAGGCACGCCTGCTCGGCATCAACGCCGCCATCGAGGCGGCGCACCTGGGCGAAGCGGGACGCGGGTTCGTCATCGTCGCCGACGAGGTGAAGCGGCTCTCGACCTCGACCGTCGAGTCGGCCAACGACGTCGCCGGGATCGAGAAGCAGCTGCACGACGCCGGCGATCGCGTCGACGGCGCCATCCGCGAGGCCGCCACGATCGTACGCGGCTTGGCCGACGCGCTCTCGAGCGCGCAGCACCGCTCGGCGGAGCGCGCCGATCAAGTCGGCGAGCTGGAACGCGCGATCGGCGAGGTCGCCGGGCTGGTCGGCGAGCAGAGCGGGGCGCTGACGCTGGTCAACGACAGCATACGCGGCATCGCCGAGCATGCGCACGAGGTCTCGGAGGCTGCGGAACGGGCGGCCGGGTTGGCGCTGAGCGACGGGCTCGCCAACCTGCGCGCCGCGTTGGCACGCACCAGCCTGGGAACGCGCACGCGTCACACCAACGGCGTCGTCGACCTCTCGCCGGTGCCGGGACCCGTGCGCCAGGCCGCCGCCGAACTGCGCGATCTGGTCGACGGCGACGAGCGCGAGCTGCTGACGTCGGTCGCGCGGATCGCCGTCGCGATCGCGCGCAACAGCTACGAGTGGCGCTCGATCGGCTCCGCGCTCGGTGCACTGGGCTGGCTACTCGACGGGACCGCGCATACGATCGAGGACCTGGCCGCGGGTGCCGGCGCGGCCGCCGCCGCGACGCAGCGCATGCGTGACGCGATCGATGCGATCCGGGCCGGTTTCGGCACCGCGATCCAAGAGCTGCAGGCCGCGCTCGACCGGGTCGCGCAGGTGCGCGACGCCGTGCAGCGCGCGGCGACGTCCGTCAGCGCGACCTCGGAAGCGGGTCAGCGCGCCGGCGCGATCCTCGATCTGATCGACGCGATCTCCAGCGAGACGACGCTGCTCTCGTTCAACGCCGCGATCGAGGCGGCGCACGCGGGCGAAGCCGGCAGCGGCTTCGGCGTCATCGCCGACGAGATCCGTGCGCTGGCGACCGGGACCTCGCACGCGGTCGGCGAGATCGGCGAGATGCTGGGCGCGCTGTTGTCGGCCGGCGAGTCGATGCGCGAGGCGACCGGCGAAGCGCTCGAGCGCACGGCCGAAGTCGAACGGCACGCGACCGCCGTGCAGGACGCCGTCGGCGCGCTGCGCGGCGAGCTGCAAGGAACGCTGGCGCGCGCCGCCGAGGTGGCCGCGATCGTCGAACAGCAGCTGGGCGCGCTGACCGACGTGCGCAGCGCCACCGCGATCGCGCGCGAGCGGGTCGAGAGCGAGACCGTCGCCGCCGCCGACGAGCAGCGGCTCGAGCTGGCGATGCTCGGGATGCGCGCGCACGCGCTGGCCGCGCGCCGTCCGCTCGGCACGGTCGCCGAGGCCGTGCGCGAGATCGCGCTGGCCGTCGCGAGCGACATGGACGAGGTGTTCGAGGACGCGATCCGCCGCGGCGCGATCCGGCTCGACGACTGCTTCGACACCGACTACGTCGAGCTGACCGGTGAGCGGATCCGGCACCTGGCGCGCTTGTTCGACGTCTCGCGCGTGCCGGCGAGCGGCTTCGACCCGCCCAAGTACGAGACACGCTACGACGCCGCGATCGAAGGCGGGATCAACGCGGCGATCGACGCCGCGGTGCCGACGCACCGCTCGATCGTGGCGATGTTCGGCGTCGACCTCAACGGCTTCTGTTTCGGGCACTACCGCGAGTGCCGCCAGGACTGGACCGGCGACCGCGCCACCGACCTCGCCGGCAACCGCATCAAGCGCTTCTTCGACGATCCGTTGAGCCTGCGCTGTTCGCGCGTCGGTCTGGGCGGGGCGGCGCACAGCCTGCCGCGTCGCACCCCCTATGCGACCTTCCGCGAGAACGGCTGCACCTTGGTGCGCGGCGGCTTGCGGCCGTGGGCGGTCTACACCTACGCGCGCGACACCGGGATCGTCTACAACGACGTCTGCGTGGGGATCTTCGCGCGCGACCAGCGCGTCGGCACGCTGCGCGTCATCTACGACGCCGACTCGGTCTAGCGATCGGCGCCGGGCAGCCGCAGCCGGTAACCGACCGGCATCAGCTGCCAGCCGAAGCGGCCCGCCAGCGAACCCCACAGGCCGCGCGGGAAGAACAGCGAGAAGATCAGCGCCGAGCCGCCCAGGCCGACCAGATACCACGCGCCGCTGCCGCCGAAGATCGTCTCGACCACGAAGAAGACGATCGCGCCGAGGATCGGTCCCTCGAACGTTCCCAGCCCCCCGACCAGCGTCATGAAGATCATGTACGCCGTCCACTGCACGCCGAAGTAGGTCTTCGGCTGGAAGGTGATCAGCGTCGCCAGCGTCAGCGAGCCGGCCGCCGCGCAGCCGACCGCGGCGAGCACGAAGATCAGCCGTTTGGTGGCGAAGACGCGCACGCCGACCGACGCCGCCGCTTCCTCGTCGTCGCGGATCGCTTGGATCGACGCGCCCAGCCGGCTGCGCAGCAGCCAGAACACCAGCCCGACGACGACGATCATCAACGCCAGACCGAGCCAGTAGTTGCAGGCGCGGCGCGTCTGCGGCGCCAGTGCCGAGATCGCGATCAGCGACGTGCCGGTCTCGCCGTTGATCAGGTTGTCGAGGTTGACCAGCAGGTGCCCGAGCTCGGCGAACACCCACATCCCGATCGCGAACGCGCCGCCCCGCAGCCGCAGCGCGAACGACGAGAGCGGGAGCGAGACGAGCCCGACCAGGAGCGGCGCCAGCACCAGCGCCAGGTACACTTCGACGCCCGCGTGCGACAGCCGAATCGCCGCGTACGCGCCCAGCCCGAAGAACAGCTGCTGCCCGACCGAGACCAAGCCGCCGTAGCCGGCCAGCGCGTTCCACATCGCCGCCAGGATGATGTAGACGAACAGCGTGGTCAGCCGATCGGTCAGGTACTCGCCCAGGAACAACGGTCCGAAGGCCAGCACGACCAGCAGCCCGGCGACGCTGGCCATCCCGGCGATCGAGACCGCGCTCCAGCGCTGCACCGCGATCGGCGGCGCGCCGGTCACGTCGTCCTCCGCACGGGCCGGACCAGCGCCCGCAGATCGCGGCCGCCCAGCGCGAAGCGTGCCGCCAGCACCAACAGGAACACGACGTGACCGCCGATCAGGAAGCCTTGCGGGTTGACCTGCGAGCCGACGTTCTGCGCGACGCCCAGCACGATGCCGCCCAGCAGCGTCCCCCACAGCGAGCCGGTTCCGCCGATCACGACCGCCTCGAAGGCGAAGATCAGCTGCGTCGCGCCCGCGTAGGGGTCGAACGAGCTGCGCAGCCCGAGGAACGCGCCCGCGATCGCGACCGTGACCAGCGCGATGGCCGACGCGCCGGCGTAGACGGCGCGCGAGTCGACGCCCACCAGCTCGGCGGTGTCGGCGTCCTGCGCGGTCGCGCGGATCGCGCGCCCGAACGGCGTGCGGTGCAGGAACAGGTGCAAGCCGCCCAACAGCGCGACCGCGACGGCGAACGTGAGCAGCGCCAGCTCGCCGACCGACAAACCGCCGGCGGTCCAGCTGCTGTACGCGAGGTCGCCGACGTTCGGCGCCAGCGACCGCGTATCGGCGCCGTACCTCTCGAACAGCAGGTTGTCGATCACGATCGCGAGGCCGAAGGTGCTCAGCAGCGGCGTCAGCTCCCCGGCGCGCAGGGCGCGGTCGAGCACGCCGCGCTGCAAGAGCCAGCCCGCGATCGCCATGACCGGCACGATCGCCAACAGCGCCAGGAACGGCGAGAGGTTCCACTGCCCCGCGACCGTGAGCACCAAGAACGCCGCCAGCACCGCGATGCTGCCGTGGGCGAGATTGATGATGCGCATGACGCCGAACATGAACGAGAGCCCGCACGCCAGCAGCGCGTAGTAGCCGCCCAGCAGCACGCCTTGGACGATCTGGCCGATCCAGAACTGCGTCACGGTGCGCTCGCGCTTCCGGCGTGCCGCAAGCCGAAGTAGGCCTGCGTCACCTGCTCGCGCGTCATCGCCGCCGCCGCGCCTTCGAGCACGATGCGGCCTTCGAGCAGACAGATGATCCGCGTCGCGACGCGCAGCGTGCGCGAGAGGTCCTGCTCGACGAGCACGATCGTGGTCCCGCTCGCGATGACCGTGCGCAGCGACTCGTAGACGCGGTCGACGGCGATCGGCGAGAGTCCCAGCGAGAGCTCGTCGATGAGCAGCAGGCGCGGGTTGGTCATCAGCGCGCGACCGATCGCGGTCGCCTGCTGCTCGCCCCCCGAGAGGCTCCCGCTGCGCTGCTCGAGGTGCGGGCGCAGCATCGGGAACGCGTCCAGCACGGTGTCCATGGTCCAGCGGCCGCGGCGCGCGTGCGCACCGGCGACTTGGAGGTTCTCGCGCACCGTCATCTCGCCGAACAGCTTGCGGCCCTCGGGGACGAGCGTGATCCCCGCGCGCACGCGGCGGTTGGCGCGCTCGCCGCGCAGATCGCGTCCGTCGAAGACGACGCGCCCGGCGGTCGGTTTGTGCGCGCCGGCGATCGCGCGCAAGAGGGTCGTCTTGCCGGCGCCGTTGGCGCCGACCAGCGCGAGGATCTCACCCTCGGCGACCGTGAACGAGATGCCGCGCACGGCCTGCAGCAGACCGTGGCGCACGTCGAGCGCTTCGACGGCGAGCAAGCTCACGTCACACCGCTGCCGAGGTACGCTTCGATGACGGCGGGATGTGCCAGCGCGACCTCGGGCGCGCCTTCGGCGATGACGCGTCCGGCGTCCATGCAGACGAGCCGCCCGACGACTTGCAGCAGCACGTGCAGCACGTGCTCGATCCACACGATCGCGATCTTGCGGCCGCGTAGCTCGCGCACGATCGCGACCAGCTCGCCGGCCTCCGCGTCGGTCAGGCCGCCGCCGATCTCGTCGAGCAGTAACACGTGGGGATCCGTGGCCAGCGCGCGAGCCAGCTCCAACCGTTTGCGGTCGAGCAGCCCCAGCGCTTCGGCGCGCCGGTTACCGAGCTCGAGCATGCCGCACAGCCGCAGCGCGTCGATGCAGGCGTCGTACGCGTTGGGCCTGCTGCGCCCGGCGCCCATCGACGCGGCGACGAAGACGTTCTCGAAGACGGTCAGATGCCCGAACGGGCGCGGAACCTGGTGCGAGCGCGCGATGCCGAGCCGGCAGCGGCGCGCCGCGTCGAGCGCCGACACGGCGGCGCCCTCGAAGCGCACGCTGCCGGCGGACGGCGCGTACGTGCCCGCCAGCACGTTGAGCAGCGTCGTCTTGCCGGCACCGTTGGGCCCGACGATGCCGACCGCCTCATCTGCCGCCAGCGAGAAGTCGACCCCGTCGACCGCCGTGAACGCGCCGAAGCGCTTGGTCACGGCGGTGGCGACGAGGACGGGCTCACCGGCCGGCTGCACGAACAGAGAGGCCCGCTAACCGTTGTACGGCAGCAGTTTGGCCGTGATCGGGACGCGCGGGTCCCCGGCGTGCTCGGTGATCACCAAGTCGAACGGGTATTTGCTGCCCGGTTTCGACTTGACCCACTGATCGCCGATGATCAGCGTGGTCGCGACGTTGGGCACCGGGCCGTGGCCGAAATCGACTTTGCCGACGATGCTGGTCATCGCGACCGACCCGATCGCTTTGGCGACGGCGGCCTTGCTCTTCGGGTTGCCGCTCTTCTTGAGCGCTTCGAACCCGACGTCGAACAGCGAGAGCGACGCGCCCAGCTGCTGGTTCCACTGCCGGCCGGTGGCCTTCTCGTAGGCGTCGGCGAGCGCGCGCGAGCTGATGCCGCTGAAAGCCGACGAGAACGGGAAGTCGCGGTGCCAGTAGCAGCCGCTGGCGAGCTTGTCGCCGAGCGAGCCCAGCGCTTCGGTCGTGCCGGGGAACAGTCCGGTCTTGGCGATCTGGCAGATCTTCACCATCTTGGTGTAGCCCTGCTGTGCCGCTTGCCGCCAGAAGGTCGCGAAGTCGGGCGGGATCGGGAAGGTGTTGAAGATCTCGCACTGCTCGGCTTTGAAGCGCGCGATCTGCGAGGAGAAGTCGGTCGTTCCGTCCTCGTAGCCGCCCGGATCGATCACCGTGTAGCCGGCTTTTTCCAGATCGGGCTTGAGATGCTCGCGAATCGCGTTCCCGTCGGCGTCGTTCGGATACATCACCGCGACCTTCTTGTTGTTCGGGATCAGCTTCCATTGCGAGAGGTAACAGTCGAGAAATTGCTTGACGCCGAAGCTGAACAGATAGGTCCACTTGTACGGTGAGGGCGCGCCGGGCTTGGCGCCGCGGCCGAAGTACCACGCTTCCCAGGGCATGACCGTCGCCAGACACGGCACGCCCGCCGCTTCGCACGCGTCCGAGACCGGGTTGACGACTTCCGGTGTCGAGGTGACGAGCATGAAGTCGATTCCCTCGCGGGTGATCAGCTCGTTCGCGAGCTGACCGGCGCGGGCCGGATCGGACTGGCTGTCGCGATCGAGGATCTCGACGGCGTACTGCTTGCCGGCGATGGTGACGCCTTTGGCGAGCGTCTTGCGCGCGTGCTCGAGAATGAACGGGTCACACTCGCCGAAGCTGCCCAGCGGGCCCGTGCGGGGGCTGATGAATCCGATCTTGAGCGTTTCGGCCGCACTCGCCGCCGACCACAGGACCGGCGCGGTGCCGGCCAACGCCGCGCCGCCGGCGGCCGCCCCGACGGCGCCGACGAACGCGCGCCGTGAACTCCGATGTGCCATCAGAAGCCTCTCAGTGAGGCGGCCTCACCGCCGGTATGCGATTTCGCATGCCGGGACGGCTTCCGCATCTCGAAACGCCCGTACGGCGCGTTGGACGGAGAATTCCTGCCTGAGTCAGCCGCGGGTCTGGATTGCAGCTTCGATGCCCGCGCGGGTCGCGCGCATCGCCGGGAGCACGCGCGCCAGCATGTCGTCGACGCTCGCGCGAGCTCCGGGGATGCAGACGGTCATCGCCGCCGTCGTTCGTCCGCGCGTGTCGCGCAGCGGGATCGCGAGCGAACGCAGTCCCACCTCGAGCTCACCGTCGACGAGCGCGTAGTCGTCGGTGCGCGCCCGCTCCACGATCGCGCGCAGCGCCTGCGGATCGGTGACGGTGTGCTCGGTATACGACGGAAACCGCGCGCCGGCGAAGTAGCGCGCCAGCTCGGGCTCCGAGAGCCCGGCCAGCAGCACGCGGCCCATCGCGCAGGCGCTGGCCGGCAGCCGCCGGCCGACGCCGAAGTTGACGTTCATGATGCGCCCGGTCGGGACGCGCAGCACGCAGACGATGTCCTCGCCGTCCAGGACGCTGGCCGTGCACGTCTCACCCAGTTGCGCGACGAGTTGTTCGACCCAGGGCTGGGCCGCGTCCCAGACGTCGAGCGAGGCCAGGTAGGAGAAGCCCAGCTCGAGGATCTTGGGCGTCGGCCGGAAGCGGCGTTCGTCGAGGACGACGTAGCCCAGGCTCTCGAGCGTCAGCAGGAGGCGGCGCGCGCCGGCCCGCGTCAGGCCGGTGCTGACCGCGACCTCGGAGAGGGAGAGCGCCCGGCGCGCGGTCCCGAAGGCGCGGATGACGGCCAGGCCCTTCGCCAATGACTGGACGTAGTCGGATGCGGGGACCGCCGGGGCGGCCTCTCCCTGCGACGAGCGCGCCTTGTACATCTTTCGTCAGAAGTGTTCTGCGCGCGGAGGAGATTGCTTTCCCGGGCGGCGATTTCCAGGCCAGCCGGCTCGGAACGTATGTTCGGCGCCGGTAAAGTGAAGAGGAAGACCAAGCCGTGGACGACGTCACTGGAAAACTGCAGGACGCGGCTGCGCGCCTGCGCCAGACGTCGGGCCG
Organism: Candidatus Sulfotelmatobacter sp.; assembly: GCA_035504415.1. Taxonomy (NCBI): domain Bacteria; kingdom Pseudomonadati; phylum Acidobacteriota; class Terriglobia; order Terriglobales; family Candidatus Korobacteraceae; genus Candidatus Sulfotelmatobacter; species Candidatus Sulfotelmatobacter sp. The sequence goes on from DATJRY010000019.1 coordinate 39,746, forward strand.
CATCGCCGAGAACGCGCTGATCCAAGCTGTCTCGGTCCAGCAGATCGCCGACGTCGCCGCCGATTCGGCGCACGACCTCGCCGTCGCGCTGTCCGACGTGCGCGCCGCGTCCAACCAGGCCCGCGAGGCCGAACAACGCGTCAGCGCGACCGGCGCCGAGATCGACCAACTCGTGCGCGCCGTCGAGACGCTCGCCGGCGCGGCGCGCGCCAGCGGCTCGACGATGACCGATTTCCTCGCCTCGCTCGAGCGAATCGACGAGATCGTCGACTTCGTGCACGAGGTCTCCGAACGCACCAACCTGCTCTCGCTCAACGCTGCGATCGAAGCGGCGCGCGCCGGCGAGCACGGCCGCGGTTTCGCCGTCGTCGCCGCCGAGATCCGTAAGCTGGCCGACTCGACCCGCACCGCGACGGCCGAGATGGAGAAGCTGCTGGGCGCGGTCCGCAGCGGCGGCGAGAAGACCGCGCAGATCGCCGCCTCGTCGGACGCCTCGGTGCGCCAAGGCGAGTCCGCCGCGGCCGGTGCCCGCGACGCGCTGGTCGCGATCTCGTCGGCGGTCGGCTCGACCGCGTCCGCGTTCGACGCCGTCGAACGCTCGATCGAAGCCGAAGCCAGCCGCTCCGAAGAGTTCGGCCGCAACGCCGCGCAGCTGCTGCGCACGACCCGTTCCCACTACGCCGACGCGGTCGAGTCGAACCTGGCCGTCAACGCCATCGACTACCACGTCACCGAGATGCAGGCCGCGGGCAGCACGCCGCAGTTGAGCCCGGCGCGCGTGCTGTGCGCGCTGGCCGGCACCTCGGTCGCCGGCCGCGGCACCGACGAGCTGGCGCGGCGTCTCGCCGCCGACATCCCGGAGCTCGGCTTCGCCAACGTCCCGCCGCAAGGCCGCAGCGAGTTCGACGTGCTGCAGGCCGTGCGGCGCGGCGACGCCGTCGTCGGCGTGGTCAGCGTCGCAATCCTGGGCAACTTGGTGCCGGCGATCCAGCTGATCGAGGCGCCGTACTTGGTCGAAGACCGCGCCCATGCGCACGCGCTGCTGAGCGGCCCGTACGGTGCGCAGACGCTGGCCTCGATCACACCCTACGGACTGGTCGGACTGGGGTTCTTCGAGACCGGCTTCAAGCACGTCACCAACGTCGTGCGCCCGATTCGCATGCCCGCGGACATCGAGCGCCTGCGCTTGCGCGTCATGGAGGCGCCGGTACACGTCGCGATCGCCGACGCCTGGCAGGCGATGGTGCGGCCGGTGGCGACCAACAACATCCTGGACGCGTTGCGGCGCGGCGAGCTCGACGGGCAAGCCAGCAACTCGCTGCCGATGAACGTGGCCACCAAGATCTACGAAGCGCAGCGCTATCTGACGCTGACCGCGCACTCCTACGCGACGCAGGTGATCGTCGCGAACGCCGACTGGCTGCGCGCCGCCGGCGAGCACCGCGCGCGGATCGAGGCCACCGTCGCCGCCGTCATGAGCTGGCAGAGCGAGGACGCCGCGCGTGCCGAACGCGCGGCCTTCGCCGAATTGGAGAAGCGGCTCGAAATCATTCGGCTGAACGACGCCGAGCATCGCGCGTTCGTCGCCTCCACGCAGTCCGCGTACGGCGTCCTCGAACGGCTGGTCGGCAAGGAGCCGATCGCGCAGATCCGTCGCGCCGCCGATCAAGCCCGGCCGGAGAAACGCAGCACCGCGCGCGCGTCCTGACGAAAGGAAGTTTCCGCCAAGACGCCAACGCGGTCGTTCGGATAGAGAACTGAAGTTCGGATTCCGAACAAAGGAGCTCCCGATGGTCGAGACCGCTTCCCGTCTCCACACCGTATTCGGTTCGCTCGGCGACTACCAGAAGGGTAGCGTCGAGCTCGTGTCCGGCAGCGTCAAAGAATACGCGTTCTCCAACGTCTTCGACGTCGCGGCCAAAGCGAAGCCGTACGAGAAGATCGTCGTCGGCAAGAACTTGGAGTACGTCATCGAGGCCGTGCGCGCCGAGGGCACCTCGCCGTGGTACGCCTGCGCGCACGACGAGTTCGTGATCGTGATGGACGGGAAGATGCAGATCGACTTCGTCAAGCTCGACGACCCCGCGTCGGCCGCGCCGGAGAACACCGAGGGGACCGTGCTCGTCGCCGGCGAGCCGAAAGGCGAGAAGATGGGACTCGTGCGCGTAGCGCGCGGCCATCAGGCGTTGCTGCCCGCCGGCGCCGCGTATCGTTTCAGCGCCGCCGAGCCCGCGGTCTTCCTGCAACAGACGATTCTCGGCCCGCTCTCGCAAGAGCGCTGGGGCGAGATCTGCCTGCGCTAGCGCGAGAGAGAGTGAGAACGCATCATGGCTAGTCTCGAAGAAGCCGTTCCGACCGCGCTGCCCGAGCTCGTCGACGCGTCGGCGCCCGACGCCGTGACCGGCTACCGCACCTTCACGCTGGGCGGCTTCCGCTTCTCGCGTGACGGATATTTCGCGACCATCACCTGGCCGGTCGGCGAGAGCGGCAAACGCCAATCGCACACGATGGCCGTCGACTATTTCTTGCGCGCGCTGATGCGCGACGTCGCCTGGGGCTTCTTCTACGGCTGGGTCAACTTCGACCACGTCTTCGGGACGAAGAACCAGTACGGCACGGTGCAGGTCTACGGCGGGCGCTACAACGAGGCGTTGCACAAGGCCGGCGTCTCGTACGTCGAGACGTTCGAGTCGCCGGTCGCGATGGCGACCTTCAAGGCGATGCTCAGCGACTGGACCAACGCCGGCTGGGATCCGTTCGCCGCGCCGGAAGAGACGGGCAAGACGGTGTTCGGCCCGAAGAACGGCGACAACGACGCCGCCATCAACCGCGACCGCGTCGTGTCGCGCCGTATGGTCAGCCTGCCGGGCGACTCGGTGCTGCGCACCGATGCGACGCATCCGATCAACCGGCACTTCGCCGACGTGCCGCAAGACGAGCCCGACGTCGTCTGCGAGCCGGGCTTCGAGGGCGAGCTGGCCGCGTACAACTTGTTCGCGTACCTCTCACGCTCCGACGTGACCTGGAACCCGTCGGTCGTCAGCGTCTGCAAGCAGAGCTTGGCGTGCCCGACGACCGAAGAGTTCATCCTGCCCGTCAAGCACGGCAACGACCGCATCGAGTGGTTCATCCAGTTCTCGGACCACATCGTCTGGGACGTCGAGGACAAAGAGACGGGCCGACCACGCGCGCGGGTGACGATGCGCGCGGGCGACGTCGCCGCGATGCCGGCCGACATCCGTCATCAAGGTTACTCGCCGAAGCGCTCGATGCTCTTCGTGTGGGAGAACGCGACGCCGGGTCTGCCCGAACGCTACGAGGCGGGCGAGCTTCCCCCGTACCCGGCCGAGTTCTGATCGCACCGTGGCGCAGGTGAACGGCGCGGCGACGCTCGCCGCGCCGCGCACCGGGCTGTTCATCGGCAACCGGTTCGTCGACGCGCTCGACGGCCGCCGGCTGCCGGTGATCAATCCGCACGACGGCACGACGCTGGCCCAGATCGCGCTCGCCGGCGCCGTCGACGTCGACCGCGCGGTGCTGGCGGCGCAAGCGGCGTTTCCGTCGTGGAGCCGGCTGGCCGCGGCCGACCGCGGCCGGCTGCTGCTCAAGCTCGCCGACGCGATCGAAGCCAACGCCGAAGAGCTGGCGCAGTTGGAGTCGCGCGACACCGGCCACCCGATTCGCGACACGCGCCGGCTCGACGTGCCGCGCACCGCGGCGTGCTATCGCTACTTCGGCGGGATGGCCGACAAGTTCGAAGGCACCGTCGTGCCCGTCGAGGCCGGTTTCCTCAACTACGTCACGCACGAAGCGATCGGTGTCGTCGGGCAAATCTGCCCGTGGAACTTCCCGATCATGTTCACCAGCTGGAAGATGGGTCCGGCGCTGGCGGCCGGCAACACCGTCGTCCTCAAACCCTCGGAGCTCACGCCGCTCTCGACCCTGCGGCTGGCCGAGCTGGCCGCGGAGGTCGGCTTTCCCGACGGCGTGATCAACGTGGTGCCGGGCTTGGGCGAAGAAGCCGGACAGCGGCTCGTCGATCATCCCGACGTGCGTAAGATCTCGTTCACCGGCTCGACCGCCGTCGGCCGGCGGGTGATGGAAGGTGCGTCGCGCACCCTCAAGCGGGTCGGCCTCGAGCTGGGCGGCAAAGGCGCGAACGTCGTCTTCGCCGACGCCGATCTGGACGCCGCGATCGGCGGCTCCGCGTTCGCGATCTTCCACAACCAGGGGCAAGCGTGCATCGCCGGCTCGCGGCTGATCCTGCACGAAGCGGTCGCCGACGAGTTCCTGGCGCGCTTCGGCGCGCTTGCGGCATCGATCCGCCTCGGCGATCCGCTCGACGAGCGGACCGAGATGGGACCGCTGACCTCGGCGGTCCACCGCGACCGCGTGATGAGCTACGTCACGGTCGCGCTCGACGAGGGCGGCACGATCTTGCAGGGCGGCAAGGCGCCTGACGATCCGGCCTTGGCCGCCGGCTACTACGTCGAGCCGACCATCGTCGCGGCGCCGCTCGGCTCGCGCGTGACCTGCGAGGAAGTGTTCGGTCCGTTCGTCAGCGTCGCGCGCTTCCGCACCGACGAGGAAGCGCTGGCACTCGCCAACGCGACCGAGTACGGATTGGGCAGCGGTCTGTGGACGCGCGACCTGGCGCGCGCGCACCGCTTCGGCCGCGACATCCGCTCGGGGATGGTGTGGATCAACGCCTACAAGCGCGTCAATCCCGGCTCGCCGTTCGGCGGCGTCGGCGCGTCGGGCCAAGGCCGCGAGATGGGTTTCGAGGCGATGCGGCAGTACACCGAGCCGAAGTCGGTGTGGGTCAACGTCGATGCGCGGATCCCACCCTTCTATCCTCGCTGACGCCGCCGCGCTGGTGCGCGGCTTCGTCTACGAAGGGACGCCGACGCGCGTGGTCTTCGCGGCCGGTGCGTCGGCGCAGCTGGCCGAGGAGCTCGATCGCGCCGGCTTGCGCGCGGTACTGCTGGTCGCCGGCGACGAGCAGTACGCGCGGCTGGGCGACGTCGCCGCCGCGCTCGGTGCACGGGTCGGCGGGACGTTCAACGAGGTGCGCGAGCACGTGCCGGTCGCGCTCGCCGCGCGCGCGCGTCGCTTCGCGGCCGAGATCGGCGCCGACGGGATCGTCGCGCTGGGCGGGGGCTCGGCGATCGGCCTGGCGAAAGCGGTCGCGCTCACCAGCGGCCTGCCGATCGTGGCGGTGCCGACCACCTATGCCGGCTCGGAGATGACCCCGATCTACGGGCTGACCGAAGACGGCCGCAAGACGACCGGCCGCGATCCGCGCGTGCGCCCGCAGGTCGTCGTGTACGATCCGCTGCTGACGCGCACGCTCTCGCCGGAGCTTTCCGCCGCCAGCGGCCTGAACGCGCTGGCGCACGCGGTCGAAGCGCTGTACGCGATCGACGCGAATCCGGTCGTCTCGCTGATCGCCGAGGAGAGCATTCGCGCGCTGGCGGCCGGGCTGCCCCGCGTCGTCGAGGGGCCGGACGACGTCGACGCGCGCGCGCAGTGCCTGTACGGTGCGTGGCTGGCCGGCATCGCGCTCGGCTCGGTCTCGATGGCGCTGCACCACAAGCTCTGCCACACGCTCGGCGGGACGTGGGATCTTCCGCATGCGCGCACGCACGCGGTCGTGCTGCCGCACGCGGCAGCCTACAACGCACCGGCCGCGCCGACCGCGATGGCGCGCGTCGCGCGCGCGCTCGGCGTCGACGACGCGCCGCGCGGGCTCGCCGATCTCGCGCGCCGGCTGGGTGTGCCGGGAACGCTGCGCGAGCTCGGTTTTCCGTCGGCCGCGCTCGATCGCGCCGCCGACCTGGCCGCGGCTTCACCCTACCCCAATCCGCGCCCGATCGAGCGCGACGCGATCCGCGCGCTGTTGGCGCGCGCGTTCGACGGCGAGCTCGCGCGGGCGTGACACCCACACACCGGAAGGAGGCACCACGATGGGAAGCTCGTACGACCTGACCCGCCGCCGCATGCTCGGCATCACGGCCGCGGGCGCCGCCGCCGCGACGCTCGGCGTCCGCGCGCCGGCCCGCGCCGCACGCACGATCACGCTCGGCTTCGTTTCACCGCAGACGGGACCGCTCGCCGCGTTCGGCGAGGCCGACAGCTACGTGCTCTCGGCGCTGCGCAAGCGGCTCGCCGACGGCATCACGATCGGCGGCACGAAGTATCCCATCGCGGTCGTCGTCAAGGACAGCCAGTCCTCGCCGAACCGCGCCGGTGAGGTGGCCTCGGAGCTGATCTTACAGAACAAGGTCGATCTGATGCTCGTCTCCTCGACGCCGGAGACGACGAATCCGGTCGCCGACCAGTGCGAGCTCAACGCCGTGCCGTGCATCTCGACGGTGACGCCCTGGCAAGCGTGGTTCTTCCCGCGCCACGGCGATCCGGCCAAGGGCTTCGAGTGGACGTACCACTTCTTCTGGGGACTCGAGGACGTCGAGTCGGTGTTCCTCGGGATGTGGAATCAGGTCAGCACCAACAAGCTCGCCGGCGGTCTGTTCCCCAACGACGGCGACGGCAACGCGTGGGCCGACCCCGTGCACGGCATGCCGCCGGTGCTGGCGAAGGACGGCTACAAGCTGAACGACCCCGGCCACTATCAAGACCTGACCGCCGACTGCTCGGCGCAGATCAGCGCGTTCAAGAAGGGCGATTGCGAGGTGCTCACCGGCGTGCCGCTGCCGCCGGACTTCAAGAACTTCTGGACGCAGGCGCACCAGCAAGGCTATCGCCCCAAGATCGCGTCGATCGGCAAGGCGCTGCTGTTTCCGAGCTCGATCGAGGCGCTCGGTCCGATCGGCAACGGGCTGACCAGCGAAGTCTGGTGGACGCCGGCGCATCCGTTCCACTCCTCGCTGACCGGTCAGAGCGCCGGGCAGTTGGCGGCGGCGTACAGCGCCGCGACCGGCAAGCAGTGGACGCAGCCGCTGGGCTTCTCGCACGCGCTCTTCGAGGTCGCGGTGCACGTGCTCTCGCACGCGTCCGACGTCAACAAGAAGGAAGCGATCCGCGACGCGTTGGCGACGGCCAGCGTGGATACGGTGGTCGGTCCGGTGCGGTGGGGCAAAGGACCGGTCAAGAACGTCGCCAAGACGCTGCTCGTCGGCGGCCAGTGGGAGCACGGGAAGAAATACCCCTACGAGCTGGTCATCGTCGAGAACGCGCTGGCAAAGGAGATTCCGCTGCAAGGGAAGGTCAAGCCGCTCGCATGACGGCGCTCGTCGAGGCGCGCAGTCTCGCCAAACGGTTCGGCGCACTGCGCGTCGTCGACGACGTCTCCCTCACCGTCGCACCCGGCGAGGCGCTCGGGATCATCGGCCCCAACGGCGCCGGGAAGACGACCCTGTTCAACCTGCTCGGTGGCGACTACGCCACCGATGCGGGCACCATTGCGTTCCAGGAACGCGACGTCACGCGGCTGGCGCCGGCGGAACGCGCCCGTTTGGGCATCGGGCGGACCTACCAGATCGCCGACCCGTTCGTCAAGCTGACGGTGTTCGAGAACGCGCTGGTCGCCGGCACGTTCGGCGCGCGGCGCGGCACGCGCGACGCCGAGGCGCTGGCCGTCGAGGCGTTGCGCCGTACGCACCTGCTTGCCAAGGCAAACCGGCCGGCGGGATCGCTGCCGCTGCTCGACCGCAAGCGCCTGGAGGTCGCGCGCGCGCTCGCCACCGACCCGGCACTGCTCTTGCTCGACGAGATCGCCGGTGGACTGACCGAGGCCGAGGCGCACGAGGTGGTCGCGCTGGTGCAGGAGGTCGTCGCCGCCGGCGTCGCGATCGTGTGGATCGAGCACGTCGTGCACGCGCTCTTCGCGGTCGCGACGCGGCTGATCGTCATGGCCGACGGCAAGGTGTTCGCCGAAGGCGAACCGCGCGCCGTGCTCGACCGCCCCAACGTGCGCAGCTTGTACCTGGGGATCGAGGCGTGATGCTCGACGTGCGCGGGCTGTCCGCGTTCTACGGCGACTTCCAAGCGCTCTTCGACGTCGACCTCTCCGTCGACGCGGGGGAGCGGATCGCGCTGGTCGGCGCCAACGGCGCGGGCAAGTCGACGCTGCTGCGCAGCATCGCCGGCACGCTGCGCTCGCGCCCCGACGCGATCGTCTTCGACGGCGCGCCGATCGGCGAGCTGCCGGCATCGAAGGTCGCGCGGCTGGGAATCGCGCTCGTCCCCGAAGGACGGCGGCTGTTCCCCAGCCTCACGGTCGAGGAGAACCTGCGCGCCGGCGGGCTCGGCGATCGCACCGGCGCTTGGAACCTCGAGCGCGTCTACGCGCTCTTTCCGATCCTGCGCGAGAAGCGCAACGCGCCCGCGACCTCGCTCTCGGGCGGCCAGCAGCAGATGTGCGCGATCGGACGGGCGCTGATGGCCAATCCGCGCCTGCTGCTGTGCGACGAGATCTCGCTGGGCTTGGCGCCGGCGGTCGTCAAGCAGGTCTACGCCGCGCTCGACGAGGTGTGCGCGGGCGGTCTGGCGGTGGTGCTGGTCGAGCAGGACGTCGAGTTGGCGCGCTCGCGAACGGAGCGCGTGGTGTGCCTGCTGCACGGACGCGTGACCCTGACCGGGCGCTCGTGCGAGCTGGAGCGCGAGACGATCTCGCGCGCGTACTTCGGAGTCTGAGGCGTGGGCTGGATCGACACGATCATCCAAGGGATCCTGCTCGGCGGCCTGTTCGCGCTCTTCGCGCTCGGCCTGGCCGTGATCTACGGCGTGATGAAGCTGATCAACATCGCGCACGGCGACTTCATCGTGCTGGGCGCGTACGTCGCGCTGGGCATCTCCGGCGCGACCGGCCGCAGCCCGTTCGTCGTGCTGCCCATCGTCGTCGTGATCTTCATGCTGTTCGGCTACGTCTTGCAGCGCACGATCCTCAACTACACGCTCGGGCGCGACATCCTCATCCCGTTGGTGGTCACCTACGGCATCTCGGTCGTGATCCAAAACTTGCTCCTGCAAGTCACCTCGGCCGACTCACGTTCCCTCAAGGTCGGCGGCATCGAAACCGCCAGCATCGCGCTGCCGGGTGGACTCGCGATCGGGTGGCTCCCGCTGCTCACGCTCGCCACGGCGCTGGCGGCGACGATCTTCTTGGAGTGGCTGTTCAACCACACGCGCCTGGGGATCGCGTTCCGTGCCGCCTCGGACGATCGCGAGACGGCCAACCTGATGGGCGTCAACGACTTGCGGCTGTACGCCTACGCGACCGCGATCGCGCTCGGGGTCGTCGCGCTGGCGAGCTTGTTCATGGGGATCAAGTTCGAGTTCACACCGGATCTAGGCTCGAGCTTCCTCCTGTACGCCTTCGAAGCGGTCGTGATCGGCGGTCTGGGGTCGTTCTGGGGGACGTTCTTGGGCGGCATCGTGCTCGGCGTCGCGCAGGCGATCGGCTTTGCGATCAACCCCGGCTGGGGGATCTTGCTGGGCCACTTGGTGTTCCTCGCGGTGTTGGTGCTGCGGCCGAACGGCCTGGTCCCGCGGAGCGCGGCCGCGTGAGCGCGACGCCCGCGACGTCGGCCGGCTTCGCGGTCCGGCGCACGACCGGAACGGCGCGCATCGCCCTGGTCGTCGGGGTGCTGGTCGTCGCCGCGCTGGCGGCGCTGCCGCTGGCCGGCAACGCCGAGGCGATGCGGCTGGTGGTCGAGTTCATCTGCGTGTTGACGATCGCGCAGATGTGGAACTTCTTGGCCGGCTACGGCGGCATCGTCTCGATCGGACAACAGGCGTTCATCGGGCTGGGCGGGTATGCGCTGGTCGCGTTCGTCAACCACCTCGGCGTCAACCCGTTCTTGGCCGTGCCGCTGGCGGGTATCGTCGCCGCACTGCTCGCGATCCCGACCTCGTACGTGGTCTTTCGCTTGAAAGGCGCGTACTTCGCGATCGGAACCTGGGCGGTGGCCGAGAGCTACCGACTGATCTTGGCCAACGTGCAGCTGTTCGGCGGCGGTTCCGGCGAGAGCCTGACCGCGCTGGTCGCGATCCCGCTGGCCGTCCGCGAAATCGTCACCTACGAGATGGCCGTGGTGCTCGGCGTCGCCGCCGTCGGCGGCGTCTATTGGCTGGTGCGTTCGCGACTGGGTCTGGCGCTGACGGCGATACGCGACAGCGAACGCGCCGCGGCCAGCGCCGGCGTCGACGTGCGGCGCACGACCCTGACGATCTACGCGATCGCCGCGCTCGGCGCCGGGCTGGCCGGCGCGTTGTACTTCCTCGAACAGTTGCGCATCACGCCCGACGCCGCGTTCGGCATGAGCTGGATCCCGCTGATGTTCTTCGCCGTCGTGATCGGCGGGCTGGGCACGATCGAGGGGCCGATCGTCGGGACGCTGCTCTACTTCGTCTTGCGCCAGGAATTCAGCGACTCGGGGGCCTGGTATCTGGTGGGCCTGGGGGTGCTCTCGATCCTGGTCATGCTGCTCGCGCCCGAGGGTCTGTGGGGGTTGGTCGCGCGGCGGTGGAACTTGCACTTGTTCCCGGTCCGCCGGCGGCTCGACGTCGCCGGCGAGACAGGGACCGCCAATGGAGAGCTGCACGCATGACGACCGACACGCCGGTGCTCCCGGTTACCGAATCCGCCCTGGCCCGTGCCGGGATGACGCCTGATCCGCGCTTGCGCGAGATCATGACCTCGCTGATCGGGCACCTCCACGCCTTCGTGACGGAAGTGAAGCTGACGCCCGACGAGTGGACGGCGGCGATCTCGTTCCTCACCCGCACCGGGCACGCGTGCACCGACCTGCGCCAAGAGTTCATCCTGCTCTCCGACACGCTGGGCGTCTCGGTGCTCGTCGACGAGATGGCCAATCCCAAACCCCCGCCGGCGACGCCCAGCTCGGTGCTCGGCCCGTTCTACACCCACGATGCGCCCGAGATCGCGCACGGCGACACGATCGCGCGCAGCGGTAAAGGCGAGCTGACGTACGTGCGCGGGACCGTGCGCGACATGCAAGGCAAGCCGATCCCGGGCGCGCTGGTCGAAGCGTGGGAGACCGACGGCGAGGGCACCTACGACACGCAATACGCGGTCCGCGAAGCGCCCGACTATCGCGGTTACCTGCATACCGGACCCGACGGCAGGTACGCGTTCTACGCGGTCAAGCCGGTCAGCTATTCCGTTCCGACCGATGGCCCCGTCGGCGAGATGCTGCGCGCCGCCGGCCGGCTCTCGATGCGGCCCGCACATCTCCATCTCAAGGTTTCCGCCGCCGGATACGAACCGCTGACGACCTCGGCGTACACGGCGGGCGATCCCTACATCGACGCCGATGCGGTCTACGGCGTCAAGCCGGAGCTGATCAGGACCTACGAGCCCTACAAGCCCGAAGCACACGGCGCGCTCGATCCCGCGCCGCAGTGGGTGCTCGACTTCGACATCGTGCTGCCGGCGGCGTGAGCGACTGGCGGAGCCTGCGCTTCGCCCCCGCGCCGGGTACGCGGCTGTGTGCGCTCGACGAGATCACGCCGACCGGTCTGGAGGTCGTCTTCGGTGAAGGCAAGGACGCATTTCGCGTCGCCGTCTTCAACACGCCGGCCGGCGTGCGCGCGTACCTGAACCGCTGTCCACACTTCGGCATCCCGCTCAACGTCAAGCCGACCTTCACGCTGCACCGTGACCAGGTGCTCTGCGTGAGTCACTTCGCGCTGTTCCGTCTCGTCGACGGATTTTGTGTGGAAGGCCCTTGCATGGGTGCCGGCCTGGAGCCGATTCCACTGCGAGTCGCCGGGGACGGATTGGTGATCGCGTAGGCGAACAGCGCTCGATGGCCACTCCCGAGGGGAAGGTGGGGGCGAGCGCGCCGGCGGTCAGCGGCAGTGCCTGGGCGGTGCTCCGCGAGCGGCCGTTTCGGGCGCTCTGGCTGGCGGACTTCATCAACAATCTCGGGTTCTTCGCGCAGGCGGTCGGCGCCGGTTGGTTGATGACGTCCCTGACGTCGGATGCGCACGTGATCGCGCTCGTGCAGACGGCGACCTCGCTGCCGCTGTTCGTCTTGGCGATCCCCGCCGGCATCTTGGCGGATCTCGTGGACCGGCGACGGCTGATCCGCGATGCGAACATCTTGCTCACGCTGGTCGCCGCCGCGCTCGCGGCGCTGACGTTCGCGGGGCACGCGTCGGTGTTCGCGCTGCTGGCCTTCACCTTCGTGCTGGGGGCGATCGACGCGCTGCAAGAGCCGGCGTGGGGCGCGCTCATTCCGGAGGTCGTCTCGGCGCGCGCGCTGCCGTCGGCGATCGCGCTCAACGGAATCGGCTTCAACCTGACCCGCGTGCTAGGGCCGCCGATCGCCGGTTTCCTGGTCGCCGTTACCGGGCCGGCCGCCGCGTTCGCGATCAACGCCGCCTCGTTCGTGCCGACCATCGCGGTGATGCGGCCGCGTGCCGGATGGCGGTGGCCGACCCGTACGGCGTTCGCCGACGGGTTCGCCAAGACGTGGTCGGTCGCGCGAACGTCGGTGGGCGTGCGGCGCGTCCTGGCCCGCAACGCGGCGTTCTCGACGTGCTCGAGCGTCTTGTTCGCGCTCATGCCGTTGCTCGTGCGCGAGCACTTCCACGGTTCGGCGGTGCAGCTCGGCGTACTGCTCGGCGCGCTCGGCGCGGGCAGCGTCACGATCGCACAATTCTTCGGCGAGGTCCGCACGCGTCTGGGGATCGAAGGGGCGGTCTTCATCGGGACGGTGACCCTGGGCGCGTGCGTGATCGTCGCCGGCTGCACGCCGTGGTTTCCGCTCGCCGTCGTCGCGCTGTTCGTCGCCGGTTTCGGCTGGCTCACGGTGCTCTCGACGCTCAACACCTCGATCCAGTTCGCCGTCGACCCGCAGCATCGCGCGGCCGGGTTCGCACTGTACCTGGTGACGTCGCAGGGCATCAACGCGGTCGGTGCGGCGTTGTGGGGCATCGTCGCGTCGGCGGGCGGCGTCGGCACGGCGTTCGTCGCGGCCGGTGCGCTGTTCATCATCCTGGGCGCGGCGACGCGTCGCATCCCGCTCCCTTGGTCGCAGTGAGTGCAGTCGGCGCAAACGCGTTTCACGCTTGCCCGTTGGCTATGACGTGGACGACGCGCACACCAGAGTCAGCTCCTTGTTGAGCGCGTTCGCGATGTGGTACCGTAGGCGCCCCACTATCTCGTTTGGTGCCGACGCGCATCGTGAAAGGCGTATTGTCGATGAGTACCATCACCGTGAAAGATGGCACAGAGATCTACTATAAGGACTGGGGTACCGGTCAGCCGATCGTGTTCAGCCACGGTTGGCCGCTCAACGCCGACGCCTGGGAAGACCAAATGTTCTTCCTCGCGCATAACGGATATCGGTGCGTCGCGCACGACCGGCGCGGTCATGGCCGCTCGAGTCAGCCGCTCACCGGGAACGACATGGACACCTACGCCGACGATCTCGCCGAGCTCGTCGCGCACCTCGACTTGCGAGACGCCATCCACGTCGGGCACTCGACCGGCGGTGGCGAAGTCGCGCGCTACATCGCGCGCCACGGGCTTTCACGAGTCGCCAAGGCGGTGCTGATCTCCTCGGTGCCCCCGATCTTGCTCAAATCGGCAAGCAACCCCGACGGCGTACCGATCGAGGTCTTCGACGGGATGCGCAAGAGCGTCCACGACGACCGCGCCCAGTTCTTCACGGACCTGAGCCTTCCGTTCTACGGCTTCAACCGACCGGGCGCAAAGGTCTCCCAGGGTCTGCGCGACTCGTTCTTCCTCGCGGGGATGCTGGCCGGGATGCCGGGGGCCTACGACTGCATCAAGGCCTTCTCGGAGACCGACCAGACCGAAGACCTCAAGATGATGACGATCCCGACCCTCGTCATCCAAGGCGACGACGATCAGATCGTCCCCATCGCGCTGGCCTCCGAGCGTCAAGCAAAGCTCATCCCCAACGCCGAGCTGCACCTCTACAAGGGCGCGCCCCACGGCCTCCCTTCGACGCACAAAGACAAGCTGAACGAAGACCTCTTGGCGTTCGTCAGCGGCAAAGTTCCCGCCGCCGTCTAACCGCGCACGTTCACACCCGCCGCGTCAACGCTGACGCGGCGGGTACTCGTAAAGCCGCAGCAATCTCCTTGAAGCCTACGCAATCCGTGTCGCAGGCTTCGACTTCAGCACTTCGTTCAAGAACTTTCCCTTCGAGGTGCTTGGGCTCTTGAAGTCTTCCCATTCAGCAGGAGAACAAGCCGCGTAGGCCCATTCAGCTCCTGAATGGAATCGGACGTAAATGGTTTCTGCGTTCTCATCATACGCAAACGAGACGAGCGCAGAGGATTCGGCGTCGATCCAATCTGGTGTCACTGGGCTCTCTTTTCTGGCGCGCCGCGCCACTCCGCGATGGCATCGGCAAGCGCTAGTGCCTTCGTGCCCGATCTCCAAGGAGAGAGCGGAGGGTCTTCAGCTTGCGGCCGTGGGTTCGGAGCGTCGATCAGGCTCCTAGCTGGTATCGTTGTCGCTTCGCCGGAAACGATTGCTTCGCCAGTGCGAAGCGATGGCAGCGCATCAGCTAGACCTTGAAGAGAGTCCGGCAGAGCTTTCTTAACGCAACTCTGATCTGCGCCGTTGGTGAGCCTCAGTGCGACAACCGTTCCGACTTGTGACAGCGCGGTTTCTGGGAGCTCAGAAGGTCGTTGAGAGATGAGCATGATTCCAAGGCCATACTTGCGCCCTTCCCTTGCTATTCTGTTAACAGATGTCTTGGCGTTCTGTGTATCTTTAGAATCGCCCAAATATCGATGTGCTTCCTCGAGTACGACCAACACTGGGCTACCCTTGCCTATACCCTTAGAGCTGTGCGTCGCGAGTTGAAATAGTGTATCAAGAATGATCCCAACTGATAGGTCTGTCGCTTCAGAAGTTGCACCGCTGAGGTCTAACACGGAGATGGGCGCGCTATTCCCCAGCCATTGCGTGATGTATTGAGGAAGGGGGTCTTCAATCGCGACTAGGTCGTCTCGGGACAGGAAGAACTGCAGCCGTTCATCGCTTAACTTAAGACGCATTCGATCGGGAAAAACCGAGTAGCGACCGTATGACGTACCTTGATAAGGCGCGCTATTCTTAGCCGTCGGAACAGCAAATTGTGGGGGCTTAAGTGTTTCCGCATCTCCTGGGTCGAGAAGCATCACGTCGCCAAGATCTTTGCCGTCTTTATAGGTTGCGGAGTTTTCGTACGCCAGTCGATACCATACGTTGTGTAGATCGAACGGAACTGGAGTGTCCGCAGCAATAAGTGGTTCGGGTATACTAAGCCATCGCGACGTAGCCGCGAAGGCTCGTCGCTCTTCGCTTACTAGTTCGCTGAAGCGAGTAAGGAGCGTAGCTCCCTCGCTGCCGGTCAGAATGCGCAGTAAGTCCGACGCCGGAACAGCCCAGTATGGAACTTTGAGTCGATTCTCCCGGGAGCCCATTACGCTCGCAACAGCTCCTATCGAGCCTAAAGCGCGCCCGTACTCGCCGTGAGGATCGATCACGACGATGTTGCTTGCCGTGAAGCCACCATGAACAAAATTCTGCAAGAGGGTTGAGACTGCGCTTGTCTTACCGGAGCCGGTCGACCCAACGACTGCTGAGTGGCGAAGGACCAAGAGTGACGCGTTAAGCGCGACAGGGATTTCGCGGAAAGCGGAGAGACCGCCCAGTCTAACGTGCTTATCGTCCCCTAGAGGGAAGACACGAGCCAAATCGCTTCGAGTGGCGAAATGGACTTCATCGTCAAGTCCTGGAAAGCTCGAAACACCTCGCGAAAACTGGCCGAGAGCATCGAGTTCTCCCAGCAATTGCACCTGGAGCCACCGGTCACCGACGGTAGGCGCGCTCCCAGGCGCCGGCGCACCGCTGAGTTCCGATATTCCTATCATCACGACGGAGGCCAAGAGGGTAATTGGGCCTTGCGGAATCCTAACTAGCGATCCGATCTGCCCTATCGGCTGAAGGTGGCCTTCCCAAATAGGTGACGTGCCGGCCAAGTCGGTCACTAACTCAACAGTGACGAGGCTCCCGAGGACGTGACGGACAACGCCGATTCTCGTGGGCTCACGCATTGGCTGACGTCGGTGCTAAGCGACTACCGGTAAGGAACAGGGCCAAGCGACGGAAGTCCCCAAGCAAAAACCGCCCGCCTTCAAAAATCCCTGCTGCAACGTTGTCAGCAGCCCAATTTGCGCGAATGCCACCAATTATCGCTTCATTGGGACTTAAAACCAAGATGTTGCGATATATTTCGGCGCGCGAAGCAAGGTCAACCGGAATTTCGTGGAAACACGCCGCAATGATTTCGGACCGTGGGAATCGTTTCGCTGCATCATAGATCACGTCGTTCAGGTGCTGATCCCCGAACGAGTATCCGCAAATCAACGTGCAGCTTTCTGGCAGGGCGAGCCCGTGTCGAAACCGATCCATTAGTACCACGAAAGGAACGCGACGGCTATCGTCATATTTTTCGTCAGAGGGATATATTGCTGCTGCTGCACCGGTTTGAACTGGCGCGCCTAATCTGAAGACGCTTCGGCGCTCATTGTGGCTTTCTAGCTGCCAGTTGATTGAACCGTGAAGCTTCCACAGACGAGTGAAGCCTGCCGGGGGTATTGACTCCGGATCGATGTCGGGAACATCAACAAGGTCTTCTCGGAATCGAGCCTTTAGTGTGCCAACAAATCCGTCAAAGTACGAAACGCCCTCTTCTTCGAGCCCGCGTTCGATGAGCGTGTCATAATTCGTGGTAAACACTTCAATGGGTAGCTTATAACGCGCACCCGCTGCCCAAATGGCCAGGCTCCGAAACGCGTCAATTGAACCTGGGGGTTCCGCTACTGATGCGACAATTGACGCGCATAGGGCCACATCTAGGCCGCGAGCTTCTTGGGACGTAAATTGGGACACCCGCTCGGCGCCTTCTGCAATCGCAGCGATCCGCCGTAGTTTGGTCAGCACTTGTTCGATGTTTAAGCTGTGGTCTAAACGTTCGGCAAAAGCCCTGTACTGCGGCGTTAGAAGGCCAATGGCGGCGGCTTTAATTCCGGTAAGGCCCGGGAGCCCAGCCGTCATCCCGGCTCCTGCTCCGAGTAGGAGCGAAACGTGCCTCGACCGGGCCGCAAGCTTAGCATTTAGCTCGCTGGCAGTGGAAATAGGGTCATGCATGTAGACGACTCCAGCCCCGAACCCACCTCGGGTGTCGTGCGTCGTTTAAACGGTGTTTTTACTTAGATGTCCCTGGCTTCATGCCTCTGCCAAGATAATGTACTAATCCGTCTTTCCATTGTGCCAAACTGGGCCACTGATGCCCGGGCGAAGATTCGTGCCCTAGCGGAGCAAAGCTCGCAACGTCCGCTCGTCGATGCCGGCACGAGCGAGGATGGCTCGTAGGGTTCCGACCGCAAGGTCACGTCCTGAGTGGACCGGAACGCTTGCGAACCGACCATCAGGGTGTTCGAGAATGACGTGCGAGCCAGTCTGCCGATCGACGCAGAAGCCAGCTCGTTCCAGCGCTCGGACGAGTTCCTTTCCGCGCACTGACGGCAGCTTGGAACTCACCGTGGGGGTCGCTCAGGCCGCGATCGTGATGACCTCGAGCCGCGCGCCTTCAGCGTCGGATATGGGGACGTCGAGTCCCTTCGAGCGACGATACTCGACCGAGAGCGCGATGGCGTCGGCCGCCATTCGCAGCGCCTCTTCGCGGTTCGCGCCGAACGTCGCAATTTCGGGAAACGCGGGCACGATGACCCGCACGGTGTCCTCGTCGGGCTCGAGCACGACGGCGTAACGAAGCTCGGCCATGACGACCTGCTTCGACTCATGCATCATTCACTCCGCCGACCATCTGCGCGCCTTCGGCCTGGCGGCAAGGGCTAACGCGGCGGGCGGTGCGAGACGGGGATCAGGTCGTCGGGGATGACGCGGCGGAGGAGGCCCCACAGGCCGCGCGGTTCGATCAGGATGACGGCGATCGAGACGATGCCGAGCACGATGAAGTGCCAGACGCCCCAGCTCTGCAAGTACTCGCGGATCACGTAGAAGACCAGCGTCCCGATGATCGGGCCCTCGAAGCTGCCGACGCCGCCGATGACGACGATGAAGATGACGTAGACGGTCCAGTCGGTGATGCTGAACGAGGCGGCAGGCGCGATGCGCAGGCTCTGCAGCGTGATCAGCGCACCGGCCAGGCCGAGGAACGGCGCGGTCCACAAGAAGCTGATGATGCGGGCGCGCAGCACGTCGACGCCGGCGGTCGAGGCGCCCTCTTCGTCGTCGCGCATGGCGGTCAGGCCGATGCCGACGCGCGAGCGCATCAGCAGCCAGGTCGCGACGAAGGCCAGCGCCGCCAGCGCGAGCGAGAGCCAGTAGGTCGTCGTCGCGCGCGCGGTCGGCGAGTCGCCGAACGCCTCGGCGACCGAAACCGGCAGACTCGAGCCCAGCCCGGCACCGAAGGCCTCGAGCTTGCCGGCCGCGAGCATCAGCACTTCCGCCAACACCCAGGTGCCGACCGACAGGTATGCCGCCCGCAGGCGGAACACGATCGCCATGCTCGGCACGGCGACGACCAGCGCGATCGCACCGGCCAGCGGGATCGCCAGATACGGGTTGACGTTCTGCAGCACGGCGAAGCCGTAGAACGCGTAGGCGCCGATCCCGACGAACGCCTGTTGACCGATGCTCACGATGTCGGCGTAACCGGCGAGCAGATTCCACATCACGGCCAGCACGAACATCGTCAAGAGGCCGCCGACGATCTGCATCCCGTTGGCGTCGGTGATCCACGGGGTCGCGAGCAGCACGATCGCGCCGAGGATCAGGATCGCGCGTCCGATCAGGACGCTGCGCGGAGTCGAGCCCAGCGATCGCACCGCCTCAGTACCTCGGGAAGAGGCCTTGCGGCCGGATCAGGAAGATGGCGAGAAACACCAGATGGCCGGCGAGCTGCTGCCACTCCGAGCCCAGCAGCTGCGCGCCGAGCAGCTGTGCGACGCCGATGATGATGCCGCCGATCAGCGTTCCCCACAGGCTGCCCAGGCCGCCGAGGACGACCGCTTCGAACGCGGTCAACAAGCGGTCGGGGCCGCTGGTCGGATCGAAGTTGGCGAACACCGACATGAAGGCGGCCGAGATACAGACCGTGACGCCGACCACCCCCATCGCGATCGCGTAGATGCGCGGCGAGGAGAGCCCGACCAGGTTGGCGGTGTCGACGTCGTCGGAGACGGCGCGAATGTGCGCGCCGACGCGCGTCGTGTAGAGCAGCCGGTCGAGCGCGAAGATCAGCAGCACCGCGGCCGCGAAGATCGTCAGCGGCAGGTAGCCCACCCCGATTCCGTTCGTCAGCGGAATGGACGCCGATTCGAAGCCGCTCCCCGAGAGCCGGCGCGTGTCGGCGCCGAAGGTGCCCTGCAAGAAGTTCTGCACGATGATCGAGATGCCGAACGTCACCAGGACGATCTGCAGGATGCCCTTGCCCAGCACCCGCTGCAAGAGGAACCGCTGCAAGACATAGCCGCCCGCGAACGAGATCGGCAGCGAGATCGCGACCGCCAAGAGCAGCGGGACGTGGAAGTACGCCGTCAGCGTGAAGAGCAGGAACGAGACGAGCACGATGAGATCGCCGTGCGCGATGTTGACGAAGCGCATGACGCCGACCGAGATCGAGAGCCCCGAGGCGAACAGCGCGTAGAGCCCGCCCAGCAGGACGCCTTGCAAGATCTGGTTGGCGATGGCGAGCGGGTTCATCGGTGGCGTCTCATAGTCCGAAGTAGTGGCGCATCACGGTCTCGCGGCTGACCTCCGCCGGCCGGCCGGTCAGCGTGACCTTGCCTTCCAGCAGACAGTAGAAACGATCGGCGACGGCCAGCGAACGGGTGATGTCCTGCTCGACGACGAGCACGCCGATGCCGCGCCGGGCCAGCGCCGGAATGATCTCGTAGAGCGAGTTGACGATCACCGGCGCCAACCCCAGGCTGATCTCGTCGCACAGCAGCAGGCGCGGGTTGGTGAGCAGTGCGCGCCCGAGCGCGACCATCTGCTGCTGGCCGCCGGAGAGCTCGCGCGCCAACTGGCGGCGCTTGTCGGCGAGGGCGGGAAAGTACTCGTAGATCGTTGCGAGCGTGATCTCGCCGGGGCGTCCGACGCTGCTGCCGATCTGCAAATTCTCTTCGACCGTCAGCGAGGGGAAGAGCCGCCGGCCTTCGGGGACCAGCGCGATCCCAGCCTTGACGATCTGCGCCGTCGTCTTGCCGGCCAGATCGCTGCCCTCGAAGCAGATCGAGCCCGACGCCAGCCGCGCGTTGCCGACGATCGCCTTGAGCAGCGAGGACTTGCCGGCGCCGTTGGCGCCGATGACCGACACGATCTCGCCCGCGTCGACCGCGAGATCGATGTCGTGCGTGGCGCGGAACTGATCGTAGACGACCGTCAACGCGTCGACGGTGAGCAGCGCCTCAGGCACCGAGGTACACTTCCTGGACGCGCTGGTCGGCCAGCACCTGTTCCGGCGTGCCGCTGACCAGGATACGACCACCGTACAGGACGTCGATGCGCGTCGCCAACCGCCGCAGCGCCAGCACGACGTGCTCGATCCACACAATCGTCGTCCCGGCCGCGTGCTCCCCCCCGACGATCGCGAGCAGCTCCTCGCACTCCGCCTCGGAAAGGCCGCCGGCGATCTCGTCGAGCAGCAGCAGCTTGGGCGCTTGCGCCAACGCCTTGGCCAGCTCGAGCCGCTTGAGGTCGAGCAGCGTGAGTTGTCCGGCTTGCACCGTGCTGCGATGCGCGAGACCGGTGCGTTCGAGCACCTCGGCGGCGCGCGGCGTCGCCTTCGCGACCGACAGCTTCCCGCCGTGCACGGCGGCGGCGAGCACGTTTTCGAACACGCTCATGTGCATGAACGGTTTGGGAATCTGGAAGGTGCGCCCGATGCCCATGCGCGCGCGGTCCCACACGCGCATCCGCGTGATGTCGCGGCCTTCGTAGACGACGTGACCGGCATTGGGCGCGAGGTTGCCGCCGATCAGGTTGAAGAGGGTGCTTTTGCCTGCCCCGTTGGGGCCCAGGATACCGACGATCTCGCCCTGCTGTACGCGCAGCGCGAGATCGTCGATCACCGTGAGGCCCCCGAAGCGGCGGGAGAGTCCCGTCAGTTCGAGCATGGGGCGAGGTTGGACATCCTCAGGTGTAGTGGATCAACTCCGGCTTGTGGTTCGTCGGCACTTGCGGCGTGGTCGAGTTGTCGACGATGAACAGCTCGTAGGGATACTTCGAACCCTTGAACCACTGGCTCACGACCAGCGGCGTCTCGGCGCAGTTCGGGAACGGCCCCTTGTTGAAGTCGATGGGGCCGACGATCGACTCGTAGTGCGTCGACTTCGCCGCGTCGCGAATCGAAGCGGCCTTGTCGATGTCGTGCGTGCGCTTGAGCACATCGAAGACGACTTCCCACAGCGCGTGACGGAACCCCAGCGCCATCGAGTACTGCCGCTTCTCGGCGCTCTCCCAATCGTCGGCCAGTTGGCGCGAGGTCATCGGGAACAAGTGCGAGCTGAACGGGTGGAACTTCGACCACCACGTCTCGGCCGTCAGACCCACGCACCGGTCGTGCAGGACGTACATCGCTTCGGGGAATTCGCACGCCTTCCCGACGTAGACCGACTTGGGCTTGTACCCCTGCTGCGCGGCGCCGTTCCAGAAGGCGGTGAAGTCCGGCGGCGGCAGCACGCCCTGGATGATCTCGGCGTGACCGCTCTGGAAGGCCGCGATCTGGGCGTTGTAGCTCGAGGCCGGCATGTCGAAGCGACCGGGGTCGACGACCTTGTAACCCGACTTGGTGAACTCCTCGGCGAAGACTTTCGACTGCGCGATGCCGTCACCGTCGTTGCCCCACAGGCCGCCCAAGACTTTGTTCGTCGGCAGCTTGTTCCAGTACGCCAGCATCGCTTTCGAGAGCGTTCCGGCGCTGAAGAAGAAGTGGTAGGTCCACTCGAAGCCCTTCTTGGGATCGCCCTTGCGACCGAAGAAATAGGGCTCGAGCGGCGCGTCGTTCGAGATGCACGGCACGCCGTTGAGCTCGCACTGATCGGAGACCGGGTTGACGGTTTCCGGCGTTGCGTAGACGGCCATGATGTCGATCTTGTCTTGCAGGATCAGCTCGCGCGCGACGTCGGAGGCGCGGTTCGGGCTCGACTGGCTGTCCCGGATGATGATCTCGTAGGGGTACTTGGTCCCGCCGATGTTGATCGTGGTGCCGAACCGCGACTTGATCTGCGAGAGCACGAAGGGCATGTGCTCGGTGAAGAACGCGAGCGGGCCGGTGACGGGCTGGACGAGTCCGATCTTGATCGTGCGCGGGGCGGCGGCGAAGGCCACCTGCGGCAGTGCTGCGGCGGCCGCCCCGGCGGCGGCCGCCCCTTTGAGGAAATCAGCGCGATCGATACGGCGGTTGGTCATCGAGGCGACCTCCTGAAGAACGCGAGATGATTGCTCCGTATACGGAATACCTGTATCCCGAATCCGGGTTTGGCAGAATGTTCCACCGCCCCTTCCGGCTCACGCGCTCATCCCGCCGTCGACCATCAGCAGGCTACCGGTGGTGAAGCTGCTCTGCTCCGAGGCCAGGTACAGGGCCGAGCGCGCGATCTCGACCGGGCGGGCGTGGCGTCCCAGCGGGATGATCTCGTCGAAGAACTCGGTCGCGTTGCGGCCCAGGATCGGCGTCAGGCTGGACTCGACGCCACGCTGGAAGCTGTTCTCGACCGGGCCAGGGTGTAGGGTGTTGACCCGGATCCCACGCGGGGCCATCTCCTTGGCCAGGCACCGCATCAGCCCGACCTGGGCGTGCTTGGCGGTGATGTAGCCGTAGACGCCGGCGTCGCCGCGCACGCCCGCGACGCTCGAGGTGATGATCATGCTCCCGCCGTCGCGCATCCGCGGCAGGCCGTACTTCGCGCACAGGAACGCGCCGCGCACGTGCACCGCCAGCGTGTCGTCGAACGCCTCGAGCGGGTACTCGGCGATCGGCGCCATCACGCCCATCGTGCCGGCGTTGCTGAACAGCACGTCGATCGGTCCATAGGTGCGCACCGTCGATTCCATCACCCGCTCGACGTCGCGCGGCTTGCTCACGTCGGCGACTTCCCACGCCGCGAACGCCTCGCCCAACTCGCCGACGACCTCGCGCAAGCGCGCTTCGGCGACGTCGACCAGCATCACGCGTGCGCCTTCGTCGACGAACAGTCGCGCGCTGGCCGCGCCGATGCTCCCGGCGCCGCCGGTGATCACGCAAACCTTTCCCTCGAGTAACCTCATCACGGTCCCCTTTCGGGGGCGGCGATTGGCGTTGGGGGCGCGCGTTCCCGCTCCGGTGCGGCGCGTTCGGGGGTGAAGAGGGGGCCGCTGCTCAGGTCGGCAGTCGCATCAACACAATCGCGCGCACCGCCTCGATGACGCCTGCGACATGCCTGCGCGCCGCGGTTTCGGCCGCTTGCGGGTCGCGCGCGATCAGCGCCTCGAGGATCGCGGCGTGCTCGGCGAGCGATTCGCTCGAGCGGCCGGGCTTGAGCACGGTGCGGAACTGGTAGCGGACGGCCTGCGACTGCAGCAGCGTGAGCAGCTTCTCGCTGGCGGTGTGGCCCGCGATGCCGCGGATCGTGCGGTGAAACCGGGCGTTGAGCTCGGAGTACTCGAGGAGCTCGCCGCTCTTTTGTTTGGCCCGCATCTGAGCGATGAGAGCGGTGAGCGACTCGGCCTGCTCGCCGGTGATTCGCTCCGCCGCACGCCGAGCCACGACGCCCTCGAGCGCCTGACGCGCCTCGAGGATCTCGATCGCTTCCTCCGGGCTGATCGCCCGCACCCGCGCGCCGCGATTGCGCTCGCGGACGACCAGGCCTTCCTGGGTGAGGACGGCCAGCGCGCCGCGGACGACGGCGCGATTCGTCCCGAGGCCGCGGGCCAGCTCTTCCTCGACCAAACGCTCATTGGGCTGGTAGCCGCCTCTGGTGATCGCGTCGCGCAGCGCCGAGACGATCTCGTCGACCGAGCGCCGAGCGGGGGAAGGAGCCCTGTCCGGGTCGGGAAACGATGGCGCCATCATTGGCAGCAATCTTGGCGCCAGAGATGTCCCCAGTCCTTGCCACCCCACGTGAAGAGAGGAGCGCTCCTTGCCCGCTAAGGCAAATCGCACGGTTCTGGCGCTGGTCGCGCACTGCTCGGACTTCGTCTGGCGCGCGACCGGCGCGTTGGCGATCACCAGCGCGGCCGGCGGGCGCGCCATCGTCCTCGCCCTCTCGTACGGCGAGCGCGGCGAGTCCGGTGAACTGTGGAAACAGCCCAACCAGACCGTCGAGAACGTCAAGGCGATCCGGCACGCCGAAGCCTCGCGCGCGGCGCAAGCCGTCGGCGCGGAGTTCACCTGCCTGGACTATAGCGACTATCCGCTGATCATGGACCAGTCGCGGATGGAGCACGTCGTCGAGCTGGTTCGCGAGATCGCGCCGGACGTGCTGATCACGCAAACCGAGCAGGACCCGTTCAATCCCGACCACCCGGTCGCGAACGCCGTGGCGCTGACCGCGCGGCAATTGACGTCGGGCGCCGGCGTGGCCGCCGCCTTCACGATCAACAAGCCGCCCGCAATCTACTATTGCGAGCCGCACCAGACCGAACTGAGCGGCTTCGTCCCCAACTGCTTTCTCGACATCACCGCCGTTGCCGACAAGAAGCGCGAGGCGATGCGGTCGATGGCCTCACAAGAGTACCTGCAGCGCTACTACGCGGAGCGTATGGAGCACCGTGCGAACCACGCGCGGCGCGTGAGCGGCGATCAGTCGGTGAAGTTCGCCGAAGCGTACCACCGCGTGTTCCCCGATCTGGTGCGCGCGCTGTGACGACCAACGAAGAGCTGGCGCGGCTGGGCGTGGCGACGGTCTACGAGGCGGCGGGGCGGCAAGGGCTGATCGACGTCGAGTGGCTGCAGCTGCTCCCGGGCAGCCGCGTCGCCGGCCCGGCGCGCAACGCGCTGTGCGGCCAAGACGACAACCTGATGGTCCATGCGATCGTCGAGCACGTGCAGCCTGGCGAGATCGTCGTGCTGGCGATGCCCGAGCCGCGGCCGGTCGCGCTCATCGGCGAGCTGCTGGTGACGCAGCTGCGCAAACGCGGCGCAGCAGGGATCCTCTGCGACGCATCGGTACGCGACGTCGAGGAGTTGCGCGAAATGGGGCTGCCCATTTGGACTCGCTACGTGCGCGTGCGCGGCGCCACTAAAACGATTCCGGGCTCGCTCAACGTGTCGGTCTCAGTCGGCGGCGCGACGATTCGTCCCGGCGATACGGTCGTGCTCGACGCCGACGGCGCGTGCGTCGTCCCAGCCGAGCGGGTCGGCGAGGTGCTCACCGCTTCGCGTAGCCGGGCCGAGAAAGAACGCGGTTCGCGCGAGCGCTACGAGCGTGGCGAGCTCTCGCTCGACATCAACAACCTGCGCGAAGCGGCGAACGCGACACCACCCGCGCCATCCGACGCCGAGATTCGCACCTAACCGGCGGTGGGGTCGCCGGCAGCCTTCGAGTCGATCCGTCCGTCTCGGCGTAGGCCGAGCGCAAGCGGAGCGGAGGCTGCCGACGACGCACCGTCGTCCCACGGCTACGCAGCGCACAGGTCGGGTGGGCGAACCTGCACGCCCCGAGAGCCTGAGACGACACCCGTGATTCGCCCGCCAGCCGCCCGGTGTGCCTCGGACGGCCTCTGAATCACCGCCAGGTCAACGGAACACCGCCCCCGGCCTAAACTACCTCGCGTCCCATCACCCGAAAGACTTGGAGGCGTTCCCGGCCGAGCCGACCTGGTGTCAAAATCATAAAACAGGCAGCCTAGCCTGCCATCATTCGAATGAATGATATCCGAAGAAAACCCTTGGCGCTCTAAGCAAAGACCGCCAAGAAAAGTTTTTAGGGCATAAGGCCCAGTTCTCTAGCCCGGGTGATGGCTTGGGTACGGTTCGAGGCTCTCAGCTTGCCATAGATCGACGCGACGTGACGCGCCACGGTCGAACGTGACCGATCAAGCTCAACGGCGATTCTAGCGAGGGATGCCCCCTCGGGCAGCATGTGGAGAATCCGAACTTCCGCTGGCGTCAGCGCAAGTGGCAAGCGTCGGCTATGCAGCACCTCGCGGACCGTGTTAATGGCACGAGCATAGCCACGCAACCGAGGGGGTGCGCTATGCTCGTCCAGCGCGCGCGCCGAGAGCTCAACAAAATAACTTCCGGGATCGAATGCGCTAGAAAGAGCCCGTCGTCCGCGCGTAACCTCGCCTACCAAAATACAAGTACATGCGGCGAGTATTCGTGCAAACGTGCGCAAGGTGCGCTGGACAACGGTCTCTGCCGAATCATAACGAGCTGTTCTTCCAATAATAATGTGCGCGATCTTCTTCGCCACTTCTGTATCTCCCGATCCAGCGTAGCAAAGGGCAATTATCGCACTGCAAAGAGAACGCTCGGCTTCGGACAGACGGGGATCATCGGCCAAAGGTAGTACGACTTTGCGAGCAACATCAAAACGCCGCCACCAGATATGTCCTATGGCATCGCTGACAGCGTAGTTAAGTCGCTCCCGATACTGTTCTTTGAGTGGAGTAGCCAGCAGCTGCGCTCGTAGCGAGGCGAATCGTTGCTCATCGGCGTTCTCTGTAATAAGGCCGAGCTGATATATCAAGGCGCAATGTTCTAACGCAATGTCTCCCGATCGATTGGCGCTGCTTGCCATCGACTCCGCATAATGCAGAGCAAGATCCGAATCGTAGAGCCAATCGTGGGCTAGCGCGTAAAGAAGAGAGTAGCCGACAGCGGCATTTCGAGGCGATCCGAGTTGTTCATGAGTCGTTACGGCTTGCAACGCCAATTGGTAGGCGTCGTCAAAGGCTCGCTGATAAAACGCTGCGAGCGCAACGCGATGAAGGACGCGTCCGAGGATTCGAGTGTGGCGTGGTCCCTGAACCTCGCTTAGAGATTGGCTTGCGAGCGCTTTGCTTTTCTCGAAATCACCGCGAAGGGCGGCGATAACGGCCTGGCTGGCGGATAGGGCTGGCCATTGGCTGTCGGCGCGAGTAGGCTCGTTGCTTAAAAGTCTCTCAGCACCGTCAATATCGCCGGCCGTGACCATCAGAGGCACCGCGAGATCGACAAAATAGCGGCGCTCATCTGTAGGCGCGCACAAGATCGCCCTTTCGAGACATGATATGCCGCGTGCCACGTTGCCGCTCAAAGCGACCTGCATACCACGCAAAGCTAACCTGCATGGCGTACGCTCGGGCATGTGGGCTGCCGTGCGCTCGAGTTCAAGGTCGATTTCTGATCGCTGCGCCCGAACACAGATGGCGTATGTGTCCTTCACTGAAATTGCGTTCTTAACGCCCGTACCCGCCAACGTCATACTAGTCAATCAGGCCAAGTGCGCGAGCGCGTTCAATAGCCTGGAGACGATTTGCCACGTCAAGTTTAGCTGCGTCAGAGAAGCGCCCGGCTGTAAACATTAGCGGGACGGCGAGGTCTATGTAGTACCTGGCCTCAGCTCTCGACGCCAGCAAGGCTGCGCGTTGCAGCAGCGAAATCCCCTGCGATATCTCGCCGGTCATAGCATCACGGAGTCCTCTAAGAACAAGGACCTTAGGGCTTTGACTTGGGAGATAATTGGACGCCTGAGGGAGGACGGACTCCAGTTCTAAGAGCTGCGCTCGAACTGCGACGTCGTAGAGGCGGTCCAATGAAGGCGCTTCCGCTGCGCAGATCATCGTTCACCCCGAAAACGGATCGGCTAGCCGATAGGATGGACAGGCGAACTACACTTACCGCAGGCTCGGCAAACTCCTGTCGAAACTGTGCCAGAATGCCTCAAGGGGCGAGCACGAGTACAAATGTGCTGCGATGGAAGGCGTGTGGAGGGGCGGGACCCGCATCGACGGCGCTGCGGTATGCAGCAGCGATATCGATCATGGTCTCTACACTGCCCACGTCCCGTGTGCGCGGGAGCCGAATCGGAACGTCCGCATCTACGCGCGTATGCAAATGCTCTGTAGGCCGAAAGGACGTCGAGTTACGCCGATGCGGTCATGATGCGCACGCACGACGGGACAGCTGGTCCCAGCAAATATCGCTGTTAGCCGGCCAGCGAGCTTGAGGAAGTCCGCAAGGTCCCCTCGTCTCCTGGTACGGGGGCTAATGCAAGGTCAGCGTCGACAGCGCGGCTGCGGTGTACTGCCGCGACGCAGACCATCACATCAACCACGTCCGCATCCCACTGCATTCCTGCACCAGCACGAAGCGTTTCCATAGCCTGACCGACTGTCATCGCTTTCCGATAAGGTCGATCGCTGATCATAGCATGGAAGCCGTCCGCCACCGCTACAACCCGTGCTTCGATGCAGATCTCCTCACCCTGAAGCCCATATGGGTAACCCGTTCCGTCTATTCGCTCGTGGTGTGCTCGCACCACAGGAGCGTACGGAGCGAGCGAGGGAATCTCGCAGAGGATATCGGCGCCGAAGCTCGCGTGGCGCTGCATAATGGACCAGGCAGTCGCGTCGAGTGGCCCTTCTCGCATTAGGATCGAGTCTGGGACGCTGATTTTTCCAACGTCGTGCAGAATTGCGGACTTCGAGATCCGATCGATCGTTGTTGCCGGCAAGTGCATCGCTTCGCCGAGACGCCGCGCCCAAGTCGCCGTAGCTTGTGAATGCGCACAGGTAGCTTCGTCGCGCGCGCGCAGCATGGCAAGAGCGCTTGCGATGGCGACATTCTCATGGGGGTTGCCCGAATCATCGCTGAGCTGCAACTCGACCTGCACCTGCGCGAACTCAAGGAAAAGCAACAGCGCCGCGGGATCGAAATCGTGGCGCTTACCTAGGTCGCCTATTTCTGCGCAAGCGTTGGCTATCGCGCCCACCACTGTCGACCGAGGGTGTGCCCCGCGCGCTATTCGCGCCCAGTGAACGAGTATGGTGGGATCCGATTCTTCAACAGCTCGTGCCAGAGCTGCGACCAGAGTCCGAAGCATCAGGCGCGCGCCACCAAGCTTCGCGTCAGAGGTGCGCTCAGCGATTCGGTCCCCAAGGTCGACGCGATGCTGATTCAGGTACTGAGCAAGATGTACCCGAGCGCTCGCGGAGATCGATGAACTTGGCTGCTCGCTGCGCATCTTAAAGACCTATCGTACGAAGGTAGCGGTGCGCGGCAACACGCTCTGTGCGACTTCGAGCATTCGCCGATAAGAAGAGTGAAGGGCGGCCATAGGTCCGTCCATGAACTCATCCGCAAGGCATTGCTGCGCCGCAGCAAAAGCGTCATGTAGTTCGTGATCGAGGGTCCGGGCGTGACGTACGGTGTCACGGAGCGGTTTGAGATCGTTCGCGTCTAGGGCAATGCGAAGGCCCGCAATAATGCGGTCAACAAGTGCCAATACGGTAGGCGTCGGTGACGTTGTGCTACACGCACTCAAGAATGAGTGCGCAGTACCGTAACTGGCCGAGCAGTCAGGCTCGTATTGCGGGTACATGGCCCTAAGAATACGTCGGACTAGCTTGTGTGTAGATCGTGATGAGGTGGTACACAACCGCATAGAGAATGGCAAGCACGGCCACTTAGCCCTCCTAGGGGGTCAGAAAGAGAGACAAGTCCACTACATGGTACGCGTAGCCGCGGGTTCCATTATGGGTCAAATGACCCAGGTGCGAAGAAAAGCCCTATTCTAGCGGGCTTTGTAGCCGAGTGTATTTTCATGCATTCAGCCCGAGCTCTCTCGCTCGCTGGACCGCCTGCGTTCGATTAGAGACCTCGAGCTTGTCGTAGATTGCCTCAACGTGGCGAGCAATTGTCTTGCGGGAGCGTCCGAAGCTTTGGGCGATTTGCGCCAATGTCGCGCCTTCGGGGAGTAATCGGAGAATTTGAAGTTCCGCTGGTGTGAGGCCTAAAGGAGGTTGATGGCGTAGCGCTGCTTCGCAAGCCGAGTTAATGGCCCGAGCGTATCCGCGCATGGAGGCCGGGACGTTTCGCTCATCAAGCAGCTTAGAGGTGGCAAAATTGGTAAAAATTCGTTGAGGGTCAAATGTTCGTGAGAGCGCGCGTCGACCTCGAACATTTTCACCGACGAGAATGCAAGTGCAAGCAGCAACAATGCGCGCCACTCGCCGAATTTGCCACTCGTGAAGTGGCTCTGGGCCGGATCGATGGGCGGTACGACTTAGAACTAAGTGCGACCTACGTTTTGCATCCGCAACATCGCTTCGCGCGGCATCGCAAAGTGCAATGAGCGCCTCGCAGGTGGAACGTTCGGCAAGCGTCCGCTGCCCATCGCTAGCTAATAACTCGAGAGCTGCTCTCGCGGACTCGAAGCGACCGGACCACATGTGGACCACCGCTTCTGAGACGACATACGGATAGCGTTCGCGATACTGCTCTTGAAGTGGGTTTGCCAGAAGTCTAGCTCGAAGGGATCCGAAACGTCGCTCGTCTGCCATTTCTACTGCAAGACCGAGTTGGCAGATCAGGCCGTAGTTCTGCATCGCGACGTCGCCGGACCGTTCAGAGCTCATCGTGAGCCGCTCAGCATACAAGCGGGCGATTTCGGGATCGTCGAGCCAGCCCTTTGCGATAACGTAAAGTAACGAGTACGCGGTGGCGGCATTTCGAAATGAGCCGAGCTGTTCATATAGCCGAGCAGCTTCGACAGCCCGTTCTTGCGCTTCACCGAACTCCTCGCGGTGAAAGGCGGAAGCCGCACTACGCTGCAAGACTCGTGCGAGTATCGTCGGCTTCTCTTGCGCGCGCGCAATTATGAGAGCTTTCTCGGCGAGTTCACGACTAAGATCATCTCGACCCTGTCTAGCAAGAACAACAGCTCGCAGGGCGTCAATCGCGGGAGAAAGCTCGTCGCGTTCCAAGTACTCGGTGCTCAGAAACACATCGGCTTCATCAAAGCGCCCTGCGCTAAGCATTAGCGGGACCGCGAGGTCGACATAGTAACGAGCCTCTCGGCCCGGCGTGAGCGAAATCGCTCGCCGGAGCAAAGCGATCCCGCCAGCCACGTCGCCGCTCAGCGCGGCCTGCATGCCTCGCAGCGCCAAGGCCCTTGGGTCGCGGAGGCGGATCGAGGGCGAGAGGCGAGCGAGTTCGGCTTCGACCTCGGAGAGGCGAGCGCGGGTCGCCACGTCATAAACGTGCTCCAACGAGGGTGAAGCCGCTGTGGTCGTCTCGCTCACATGCGTGGACCCAAATGCCGCGGAGTTATTTGTATCGAATCGGCAAAGGCAGGCGAAATTCCTGTCTTTCGACGGGACAGCTGTACGGGTAAGGGGGTTCGGTGAAGCGACTCGGAGGACGGATTTTGCTCGGCGTCGCGGCTGGTTTCGGCCTCGGGTACGCGCTCGTACGGACCGCGCAGGCGGGTGCAGATCGCCGGCGACCCGCGCCGACGCTCGCCGATCGCGACCCGGGGCGTTACGCGGCGGCGCGGCGTGCGCTGATGATTGCCGGCTTGGCGCGCGGCGTCGCGTCGCAGGCGACGGTCGCGTTCGTGCTTGCCGATCCCCTAGAGCGAGCACTCGCCCCGGTTCCGCGTGCGTTGCGCGCGCCGGTGTTCGCGCTCGCGGTTCTGTTGCTTGACGATCTGCGCGACGTGGGCACCGAGTACATTGAGGGGCACCAGTTCGAGCGCGTCTACGGCACCTCGGATCAGTCGGCACAGAGCTGGCTCGAGGATCACCTCAAAGGCGCGGCGGTCGCGGCCGTGATCACCGCGCTTCTGGCGCTGCTCGGCGACGCGCTCGTCCGGAGCGCGCCGCGCCGCTGGCCGTGGTTCGCGATCGCCGGGACCCCCCCGCTGCTCGCGCTGGCGACGGTGATCGCGCCGACCTTCATCATGCCGCTCTTCAACCGCTACGAGCCGGTCACGGGCGACCTCGAAGACCGGATCCGGGCGCTGGCCGCCCGCTACGGCGTCGGCGACGCCTCGATTCTGCGCTTCGACATGAGCAAACAGACGAAAAAAGCCAACGCGTTCGTGACCGGCGTGCTCGGCACCGAACGGATCGCGCTGGCCGATACGCTCGTGTCCGCCTTTCCCGCCGACGAGACGCTCTTCGTCGTGGCACACGAGCTCGGACACTACGTGCGGCGTGACCCGTGGACGGGCATCGCGCTCGGCACCGTCGGCGTCGCTGCCGCGCTGCTGGGCGCCGATGGGCTCGTCCGGGCGACGACGGGACGCGGCATCGACGGGCCGGCACAGGGTTCGCGGCTGCTGTTCTGGGCGTCGCTGATCCAGCTCGCCGTCATGCCGGCGGCCAACGCCGCGTCGCGTGCCCTCGAGCGGCGGGCAGATCGGTTCGCCGTCGCGGCGACCGGCGATCCGACCGCCGGGGTGCGGGCCTTCCAGCGTTTGGGCGAGCAGAATCTGGCCGAGTTCGAGCCGCCACGCTGGGCCGAGGTGCTGTTCTCGTCCCATCCCTCGTTGGCTTCACGCATCTGGGCACTGCAGACAATCGTTTAAC
Organism: Candidatus Sulfotelmatobacter sp.; assembly: GCA_035504415.1. Lineage (NCBI taxonomy): Bacteria > Pseudomonadati > Acidobacteriota > Terriglobia > Terriglobales > Candidatus Korobacteraceae > Candidatus Sulfotelmatobacter > Candidatus Sulfotelmatobacter sp. The sequence goes on from DATJRY010000019.1 coordinate 72,288, forward strand.
GCTGGCGGCGATGGAAGCCCGCGTGCCTTGCCGAACCGAACGGTAGGGTGCAGGACTTACCACGGAAGGACGTCGGGACAGGATCGTATGCACGTACGCTCGGTAGCGCACTCACCGAGCTTTCTCGCCCGCTTCGCGATCGTGCTGTTCTTCAGCGCGGCGCTCGCGGCCGTGCTGCTGGCGTTTGCCCTCGAGACCGTCCACCGGCGCTCGGTCGAGTCCGACGAGACCCTCGACGCCCTCTCGCGGGTCGAGCAGGTCCTCACGCCGGTCGTCGACCGCTATAGCCGCGGCCGGGCGCTCGCGGCCGATGTGGCCACGGCGGCGCAGGCCGGCGAGGTCTTCGGCTACGTCACCGAGGTCCGCGTCTACGACGACCGCGGTCGCCCGATCGTCCCGGCCGGCGCGCCGCCCGACGCGGCCGCGGTGACGCAGGCGCTACACGCGGAAGACTGGTTCTCCGTCGACCGCGGCACGATGCGGATCGCGTACGCACCGCTCACCACCACCGACGGGCGCCACACCTACGTCGTCGCGGTCGTGCTCTCGCGCGGCCAAATGGGTGCGCGCGTCAACAGCGAGGGCTGGATCGTCGCCGCGACGACCGGCGGTGCGATCCTCATCGTCTTCGTCTCGCTGTTGGCGCTCGCGATCGAGGCTTCGCGCGAGCTGCACCGGCGCCGGCGCGAGGCGCAGGCGACGTTCGTCGAGGGGCTCGCGACGTTCGCGCGGCTGCTCGACCTGCGCGACCCGTATACCGCGGGACACTCCGAGCGGGTCGCGGTCTACTCGCGCGCCCTGGCGGCGGAGATGCGCCTGCCGGCGGCCCAGGTCGACGTCATCGCCGACGCCGCGCTCTTGCACGACCTGGGCAAGATCGCGGTCCCGGATGCGATCCTCTTCAAACCGGCGCGGCTCACCGACGAGGAGCGCGGCGCGATGGAGCTGCACCCGACGGTCGGCGCCGAGATCCTTTCCGGCATCGGCACCCTCGAAGAAGTGGTGCCGTGCGTGCTGCATCACCACGAGCACGTCGACGGCAGTGGGTACCCGCAGGGGCTGCGCACCGACGAGATCCCGCTGGGCGCCCGCATCATCGCCGTCGCCGACGCATTCGACGCGATGACGACCGACCGGCCGTATCGGCGTGCCCGCACGGCCGAAGAAGCGGTCCAGGAGTTGCACCGCTGCGTCGGCTCGCAGTTCGACGCCGCCTGCGTAACGGCGTTCGCCGCGCTGGCCGCGCGCGGCGCGGTGGTGCCGCCGCCCTCGCGCGACGAGCCGGCGTTCGGCCGCAAGATCGAGCTGCAGCAGCCCTCGGGTTAGCGCACGTCGACGTCGCTGACGTGTTCGCCGCCGTCGGCGGTCCACACGTGCAGCGCATGCCGGCCGGTCCGCACGCCGTGCAGCGTCCACGCGCCGGGCGCGTCGAGGCGCGCGTACGGACCGTCGACGACGATCAGCGTCGCGTGCATGTGCCGGTGAATGTGGCAGCGGATCTCGATGACGCCGGCTTTGGTGAAGTGGACGTCCTTGCCCGGCCCGGGCGCGTAGATGCCCAGATCGAACGGATCGGCCGGCGAGACGCTGTAGACGCTGTGGTCGACGTCGTCGTCGTTGCGGAAGACGACGTCGCTGCCGGCGGTGACGACGGCCAAGGCGGGAATGAACGTGCGGTCGTGTTGGTCGACGGCGACGCCGCTCGTCGGCGCCGGCGCGGAGCCGTCGCTGACCCAAACGACGCCGGGCGCGGTCAACGTCCCCGTCAGCGTACCGGTCGCGGGGCCGGCGGCCAGCAACGCGAGCGTGCCCAATCCCAGCAGCAGCGGCTTCACCACTCCTCATCCTCGGCTTCGAACACGCGCGATCCTTCGTTGGCGCGGGCATCGAGCCAGCGCACGAACGGTGCCGTGGCGCGGATCATGTCGCGCACGACCGCGAAGGCACCGCGCTGCAACAGCTCGTCGTCGGTCAGCTCGCGCTCGATCAGATAGTTGCGGGCGCGAATCAGCCCCAGCCGCGGATGCGCCTTTGGAAAGCCGCGCGGGGTGACGCGCAGCGGGTGCGTTTCGAGCGGTAGGTACGGCGCCAGCGCGCGCGCGCGCAGGATGCGGTCGAACTCGCGCGCGACCTTCCCGTCCTCGGCGAACGCCGAGCGCAGGCCGTGCAGCGCCGGCTTCGTCGGCACGTAGATGCCGGCCGAGACGTGGCTGCGATTGCCCGGCGCCAGGTGCATGTAGTAGCCCGCGTACGCGCCGTTCTTCCCGCCCGGCGACATCCACGCCGACAGCCAGGTCTTGTAGGGTGCCTTCCCGGTATGGAAGCGGGTATCGTTCGCCAGTCGGAACAAGCACGCGCGCGGGTCGACGTGGCGCAGCCGGTCGTCGGCGCGCGCGCCCTCGAGCAGCAGCATGGTGACCAAGTCTTCGAAGCCGTGGCGGACGTGCGCGTCCCAGTCGGCACGGTGCGCGTGGAACCACGTGCGGTCGTTGTTCCGCGCCAGGCCGCGCAGGAAGCGAAAGGCGACCTTGAGGTCGAGCGGATCAGCGTTGCGTGATGACATCCAGCATTCGGTGGGCGATGGCGTCCCACGTTCGCGCGCGCGCGTGCTCCCTGCCGCGCGCCAAACGAACCGGCGAGGGATGGAGTGCTTCGCAGGCCGCGGCGACGAAGCCGGTCGCGTCCTGGGCGAGGTAGACGGTGTCGCCGAACTCGGCGACGACGTCGGCGATCGGCGTCGAGATCACCGGCTTCCCGGCCGCGAAGTACTCGAGCGTCTTGGTCGGCGAGATGAACTCGGTCGCGCGGTTGCGCGCGAACGGGAGCAGCGCGACGTCGAAACCGGCCAGCCACGAGGGCAGTCCGTCGTAGGGGACGCCGCCGGTGAAATGCACGTTCGCGCGGCGCGGCAAGAGGGCGGCGTCGATCTTGACGATCGGACCGACCAGGATGACGTGGCCGCCCGGCACGCCGTCGGCCAACGCTTCGATCAGCGCGACGTCGATCCGCTCGTCGATGACGCCGACGTAGCCGAACACCGGGCCAACGAGCTGCGCGGTCAACGGATGCGGCGTGACGTCGGCGGCGAAGCGCTCCAACTCGACGCCGCTGGGCTCGCAGTGTACCTTCGGGCCGGCCGCGGCGCGCGCCGCGTAGAGCGAGCGGCCACCGGTGAAGACGATGTCGGCACGCTCGACCAGCGCGCGATCGCGCGCGGCGATGCCGTCGGGCGCGAAGTCGAACTGCGCCAGCTCGTCCATCACGTCGTAGATCAGCGGCCGCGCGGCGAAGGCGTCCGCCAGCGCGTCGAGCATCGGCGTGGAGAGCCACACGCCGTGCGGGCCGTCGCCGGCGAACCCGCGTGCCGCCGCGATCGCGGCGTCGTCGACGAACGGCGGTGCCCAGCCGCGCCGGCGCAGGGGACGCACGATCGTCACCGGCCCGTCGTGGATGACCGCGTCGCGATCCTCGTGCGCCGGGAAGGGCTCCTCGACCACCACGACCGGGATGCTGCGCGCGATGCGCGAAAGCAGCTGCTGCGGGCGTTGCCAAACGCCGTCCCAGCGCAGGTGCAGCCCGGCGACGATGGTACGCGGCGTCACTCCGAGCCGATACGCGCGCGGACCAGATGATCCCCCTCGGGCTCGCCGCGGTCGGCGGCCGCCGCGAGCGCGTCGAGCGACAACGCGCGCTCGTCGCGCTCCCACCAGCCGCGCGTACCGTCATCGGCGAGCGTCCCGCCGTGGCCGAGCGTGATCAGCGCGTGCGCGACCGCCGTCGGCCGGGGCGTCTCGCCCGGGCCGGCGAAGGTGAAGATGCCGTCCTCGCGGACCTCGTCGTCGGCGCGCAGCAGCGAGTGCCAGTCGACCATCCCGAACGCCGCCCACGCGCCGACCGCGCGTACCTCGACGCCGTCGGCGCGCAGCGCGTGCGCATCCGCGACGTGCTGCGCCAGCCAGCGGACGCGTTCGCGGTCCGGCGCGTGGACGTGGACCTCGCCCAGTGCCAGCGGCAGCCGCAACCGGTCTGCCGCCGCGCGCAGCAGGGGCGCCGCGCGCGGCGGCGGCTCGCCGGCGACGTACACCGCCGGCACGTCGCCGATGCGACCGCCATCGCGCGTGAACAGATAGCGCTCGGAATGCGGATAGTGGTTCCAGGCGACCAAGCTCGGCACGACGGCGCCGGCACGCGCCGCCTCGAGCTCGGCCGGTGTCAGGCCGCAGCGCTCGACCAGATAGCCCGCCAGCGGGTGCGCGTCGGCGACGCGCCCCGCGAGCAGCTCGACGCTCAGGTACATCCGCTCGCGCAAGAACGCGACGTAGTCGGCCACGGCGCCGTCGGCCGCGGTGAAGCGTTGCAGGTCTTCGGTGAGCACGAGCTGCGCGTCGGGGTTGACGGCGCGGATGCGCGCCATCGCCTGCTGCTGCGCGAGCGTCTGGTGCAGCATCGCGCGGCCGAAGGCGTGCTCGTCGCGCAGGTTCGGATACCACACCCCGTAGAGGGTCGCGAACCGCGCCGTCGTCAGCGGCTCGTTGATCGGCGTCCAGCGGCGGACCCACGGAAACGCGCGCGCCGCCGCTTCCGCGTAGTCGGCGAAGAGCGCGGGGAAGCGCGGGTCGAGCAGGTTGGTATAGGCCGGGCCGCTGCCGTGGTGCAGCAGGGTGACGATCGGCTCGATCTTGGCGTCACGCAGCAGGCGAAGCCGGCGTGCCGCCCACCGCAGATCGATCTGCGCCGGGCTCCGCGGCGCGCTGCGTTCCCATAGCACCGGCGTGCGCGACGCGCCGACGCCCAGGCTCGCCAACCGGTTGACGTCGCTCTCGCGCACGTCGTGGCCCGTGCGCGCCAACTCGTCGACCACGCGGGTTGCGTCGACCCGCGCGATGGTCGGCTCCGGCGACGCCCAGAGCTCGAGCACCGCCTAGAGCGAGACGACGGGTGAGGGGCCGGTGCCCAGCCAGGCGGCGAGGTCGGTCTTGCGGTCGACGTGCGTGCCGTCGCGCAGCTCGCGACGGAACTCGCCGAACAGCCCGAACGCTTCGGCGAACGCGTCGTGCTTGTGGATCGACTCGTAGTTGATCTGACTGGCCGACACGTACGCGTCGTCGGGGAAGTCCGCGTACACGTCGAGCACGCGGGCCAGGATGCCGCGCACGACGTCCTCCACGAACTTCGGGTTGTGGTGCGCCTTGTTGACGACGAAGAACTCGTCGGGCCGCTTGAGCAGATCGTAGGTCTCGCTGGACATCGACGACTCGACGATCTCGACCAGGTCCTCGGCGCGAATCTCGTCGGCGTAGGGCGACGCGGCGCCCAGGTAGACGCCGCCGCGGCCGCGCTGGTTGTGGGTCGCGACCGGGAGCGCATCGAGCGCGCGCGAGGCGTCGGCTTCGCTGAAGCCCGCGTCGAGCAGCTCGCGCAGGCTGTGCTCGCGCACCATCAGCTGCGCGCAGGGGCAGGCCGTCATCCCTTCGGCCTCGACGCCGACGACGCGCCGCGTGCCGTGCGCGTCGGCATGCGCGATCCCGACCAGCGTGTAGGTCTCCTCGGTGCGCTTGCCGCTCACCGGCGTCCAGCGCTCGAGGCCGAACTCGGCGCGCAGCCGCACGTCGGCGCGCAACGCGCCCTGCGTGCGCACGATCTCGCCGGCGATGCGTTCGACCAGGTCTTCGATCCGGGCCGGCTGTTCGTCGCGCGCCAGCACGTCGAGCGTCGCGGCTTCGAGCAGCTCCGAGAAGCGCGACATGTGGACGCCGGCCTTGTCGGGCGCGAGGTCGGCGACCATGGTGAACTCGCCCAGGAACAGCCGCTCGCGGCCGCCGATCTGCAAGCGGATCTGGTGCTTGACCGACGAGACGCCGACCCGGTTGAGCGAGAGCCGCACGTCGGGCGCCTCTTCTTGCCGGTTGGCGACGAAGTGGATGGCGCGCGACTTGCGCGCGATACCGTCCTGCGGCACGGCGGCGGCCAGCTGCGCGATCGTCTTGCCGCTGCGCGGCTCGACCAGCTCGGGCGCGATCTCGGCCAGCGGCACGAGGCTGAAGGCACGCTCGGCCAGATACGGGTGGGGAACCTCGAAGCGGCCGTAGTCGACGACCCGGTCGTCGACGAGCAGGATGTCGACGTCGATCGGGCGCGCGTCGAGCGGCGCGTGCGTTTGGCGACCGATCGCCGTCTCGACGCCGCGCACGAAGCGTTCGAACGCCACCGGGTCGAGCGCCGTCGTCACCCGCGCCGCGACGTTGAGAAAAGCGGGCCCCGCGACGCCGCCGGCCGGCGGCGTCTCGTAGAACGACGAGACGACCTCGACCCGCGCTTCGCGGCGCAGCCGCTGCAGCGCCGCCAGGATCGTCCCTTGGCGGTCGCCCAGGTTCGAACCGAGGCCGACGTAGACCGTGTGCATGCCTAGGGTGAGACCGCCGGCGGCGTGGCCGGGTTGCCCGCCGCCGGGGTGCCGGGCATCGCGTCGGCGATCGCCAGGCTCGCTCGACGGTTGGGCGCGACAGCCGCCATCATGCGCGCCAGCTGCGCCGTCTCGGCGACGTCGTGGACGCGCAGGACGCGCGCGCCGGCCGCGATGCCGAGCGCCGCGGTCGCCAGCGACGGCACCAGCAGCTCCTTGGCCGGCCGACCGAAGATGCGTCCGATGAAGCTCTTGCGTGAGCTGGCGAACAGAATCGGATAGCCGAGCGCGCGCAGCTCGCCGAAGCGCTCGAGGATCTCCAGATCGGTCGCGGGTTCCTTGCCGAACTCGAGGCCCGGATCGATCGCGATCGCCTCGCGCGCGACGCCCGCCGCCACCGCACGTTCGGTGCGCTCGTGGAGAAACGCGACGATCTCGGCCAGTGCGTCGCGATAGACGTAGCGTTCGGGCTCGCGCACGTTCAGCTCGCCGCGCAGGTGCATCACCACCAGGCCCGCGCCGTGCGTGGCGACGACGCCGGGAAGGTCCGGATCGCTCAGGCCGCTGCAATCGTTGATCAGGTGCGCGCCGGCGGCCAGCGCCGCGTCCGCGACGCGGGCCTTGAAGGTGTCGATCGAGATCGCGACGTCGAGCCCGTCGGCGACGATCGCCTCGACTGCCGGCACGACGCGGGCGCGTTCTTCGTCAGCGGAGACGCGGCGGTTCCAATGCGCGTACGACTGGCCGCCGACGTCGACCAGCGCGCCGCCCGCGGCGACGATGCGCCGCGCGCTCGCCACCGCGTCCGCGACGCCGTCGACCCGCTCGTAGAACGAGTCCGGCGTCACGTTGACGATGCCCATCACGCGCGCTTCGTCGCGTAGCGCGAGCGTGCGCCCGCGCAGCCGCCATTCCGCCGGTGTCCCGGCGGCCCGGTCGAACGCCGAGAGCAGCGCGTCGATCGCGGGCGGCGCGGCCGCGCGTGCGGTCGACAGCTGCGTGCGCGTCGCGGCGACCAGCACGGTCGTGCCCTCGTCGGCTATGACGGCACCTGTGGCCTCGAGCGCGGCACGCGCCGCGGGCGCGAGCGCGTCGTCGACGGCCAGCAGGCGCGCTTCCGCCGCGGCGGCGAGCCGGTCGGCGAGCGCGGCGGTGAGCCCGGCGTGACGCGACCGCAACGCGCCCGCGTCCGCCGTCTCGAGAAAGCGGACCCGCACCGGGTTCAGACTTGGCGAACGTTCGTCGCGTGGAGGACGCCGCGCACGCGCACCAGCAGGTCGGCGAGGTGTGCGCGCGTGCTCGGATCGCTCGTCGTGCGCTCACCGGCGGCCAGCTTCGCGGCCAGCTTGACCAGGTTGGCGCGCGCGATCGACTGCGTCTCGCGCGGCAGGTTCAACTGGTCGGCGAACGACGAGGGCAGCGAGACGATCGCCAGCTCCAGATCGGCGAAGCGGCGTTGCAGCTCGCGGTGCGCGGGCGCGATCGACGCTTGCCCGACGTCGTCGTAGATCGCCGCGTTGGTCCAGGCGAACAAGTCGGAGAGCGTCATCGTCTCCCCGGGGTGCGACTGCTTCACCTCCTGGTCGGCGATGCGCGCCATGGTGACCGGCGAGAAGATCTGCTCGATCATGTCGTCTTGGATCTCGGCGACGATCTCGCGGATCGGGAAGTCCGCCCGGCGCACGCCGCCGGAGTCCCAGTGCAGCCCGTAGCGCGAGGGGACGACCGCGTCGAGCAGCTCGGGCGAGAAGTTGAACGCGTGCGAGGAGAAGACCCAGCGGTCGAGCAGCGCGAAGGCGCGGCGTTCCTCGGCGCGCGAGATCGGCGTGAGCGGGAGCGGCGCGCCGGGCTGCAAACGGTGCGCGCGCGAGGTCGCGATCCCGCCGATGTACTTGGAGGCGATCGCGGCCGAGTCGAGCTCGTCGTTGAGCACCGTCACCAGCTGCGCGCGCAGGTCTTGATACGAGCGCGAGTCGCCCGGGTAGGTCCGCAGCAGCTTGCCGGCGACGTCGGCGTCGATGCGGAACTGCTCGTCGGCGTAGCGCAGCGCGTCGTTCGAGAGGTCGAACAGCTGGATGTGCGGGTCGACCGAAAAGACGGTCGCGTCCTCGTCGGTGCCGTAGGCCAAGCCCGGCTCGGTCGAGCGCGCGGCGATGCGCGAGAGCGGGATCGCCTCGTCAGCCGAGGTGTGGACGTTGGGGAAGCTGCGGTAGCCGTACTCGATCGCGAAGTAGTCGTACGGCCCGAGCTGGGTCGGGAAGTAGTCGGCTTGCCGTTCGCCGGGCGCGGCGAGGTTGGCCGGCGTGTAGTCCATCACCGAGCCGGTGGTGCCGTGCACGCGGGTGAACGCCGGATCGTGCAGCTCGTCATACGAGAACGCCTCGGAGCCCTCGAAGTTGTGGCGCAGGCCGAGCGTGTGGCCGACCTCGTGCATGACCGTGCTGTAGAGCCACTCTTGCGCGTAGCGGTCGCGGTCGGACGCGGTCGCCTTCGGGTTGCGCTCGAGCAGCATCGTGCCCAGCGCCGCCTGTGACGCCGACGACTCTTCGAACTCGCAGGTCTCGTCGACGGAGTCGTCGTCTTGCGATGCGCTCGGGAGCGCGTCGACCGGCGGTGGGGGCGTCGTCAGCAGCGCGCGGCTGAGCGTCTCTTCGTTCTGCAGCGCCACCGCGTAGGGATCGCGGCGGGCGCGCAGCGCGGGCAGCACGCGGTCGACGTACCCCGACTTGATCGTGCGCAGCGCTTCGCCGTCGATGACGACTTCGGCGCGGATGATCTGGCCGGTGTCGGGATCGCTCACGTGCGGGCTGTACGCGCTGAAGTCCGGCACGTCCGAGGTGATCCAGCGGACCGTCGTGTAGCGCGCGTCGTCGGGATCCCAGTTGGGGTCGCTGGGCGGATCCTTGACGACGATCGCGTTGGGATGACCGATCTTCGCGAAGGCGGCGTTCCAAGCCAGGATGCCGCGCCGCACCGTGTCGCGGTACTCCGGCGGGATCTCGTTGGTCAGGTAGAACGTGATCGGGCCGTCGTCGAGGTTCCAGCGCTCGATGAAGCGTTCGAACGGCGTCGCCGTGCCGTCGTCACCGAAGCGTTTCCGCGCGGTGATGAAGTACCCGACCCGGTCGTCGGCGTTGCGCGGCACGAAACGCGGATCGCGCTCCGGTTCGGCGACCAGGCTGTAGTGCATGACGATCGGAATGCCGCGGCCGTCGGGGACGGTGGGCAGCGCGTTGGGCGGACCGTTGAACGCCAAGTTGACGGTGATCTCGTCGTTGCGCGGAAACGCCTTGGTGGCGCCGTAGTACGACTTGGTCGCGTCGACGGCGTAGCTCGGCCGGACCATGATGACCAGCAAGCCCGGCAGCGACGGCGGCGTCGTCGCCTTGCCGAGGTCGGCACCGATCCCCTCGAAGTCGGTCATGAAGACCGAGGGGGCGATGACGGTGTGCTCTTTCTTCGGGTCTTCGGCGACGATCGGCGTCGAGAGGATCACCGAGTCGGCGACGCTGATCGCCAGCGAGTTCGCGGCGGCCGTGCCTTTGTCGGCGACGTAGTGACTGTTCGGCGTGATCCACAAGACGCGCTTGCCGACGCGCTTGAAGGTGACCTGGATCGGATCGTAGACGCGGCCGGCGAACGCACCGCTGCCGACGCCGCGCTCGATCGAGGGCATCAGGATGTAGGTGTGGTCGAAGTTCTCCGGGCGCAGATCGAAGTACAGCTCGTCGTCCTTGCGAACGATGTCGATGACGCCGTGCTGGGTGGTCGCGTCCTTGACGAACGCCTCGTACGTCGGCGTCGGCGGCGGGATGACCAGCGGGTGAACCGCGGCGCTGACGGTCGTGATCGGCAGGATCGGCCGCTGCGGGCCCGCCGTCGGCTCGGTCGCCGGAACGGCTGCCGGCGCGGGCGACGCGCTCGGGTTCGGCGCGGCCGCGGCCGGCGAGGGCGCCGGGGACGGGGCGGCCGAGAGGGCGGTCGTTCGCATGGAGGCCAACGAGACGGTCCCCAGCAATGCAGCGACCAGGGCGATACTAACGCGCCGGAACATGCACCGGGATTCGCGAGCCCGTGGCCGACGGCCCGCCGCCGGCACGTGGTTTTACCGACTACCTACGCAGTTGCCAGCGTTGCGCACCGGCGTCTTGGGTCACCAAGGTGGGCGAGAAGCCGGTCAGATCGTCGCGGATGGCCGAGATCGCGACGGGCGAGGCCAAGAACGCGATCGGCACGTCGCGCAGCAGCAGCGCTTCGACGCGCGCGTACGCCGCGCGCCGCGCCGGCTCGTCGTACGAGCGCAGCGCGTCGCGCTGCGCGGCGTCCATCGCGGCGCTGCAGTAGAACGAGTGATCGTAACCGTTGGGCGGCCGCTGGTCGCACATGAACTGGCCGCTGTCGTCGGGATCCATGCCCGCGTACCAGCCGTAGATCGCGATGTCGTAGCGGCCGCGGCTGAGAATGCCGCCGCTCTCCGGCGGCGCGTCGTACTGGTTGCCGACGTACGGATGGATGTGCACCTCGACGCCCAGCGCGTGCAGCTCGCTCTGCAGCGCGACCGCCTCGACCTGGTGGGTGTGGTAGTTGCCGATGATCGCAAGGTCGAGCGCGAGTGGGTGCGACGGCCCGTAGCCTGCAGCCGCAAACAGCCGGCGCGCGTCGGCGGGATCGTGGCGAATCGGCGGCAGCTGCCGATCCGCGGCCCACAGCGCGACCGGCAGGTCGGCGATCGCCGGCGCATAGAGCCCGTGCGTGACGTTGGCGCGAAAGGCGGCGGCGTCCATCGCTTCGGCGATCCCGCGCCGCACCCGCAGGTCGTTCGTCGGGGCGCGGGCGGTGTTCATCATGATCCCGTAGTACGCGTTGAGCGGTGCGGTCGCGACGTGCACGTGCGGGATGTCGGTCGCGCCGGCGGCCGCGTTGGCCGAGATGCCGATGACGGCGTCGAGCTCGCCGGTGCGCAGGCCGACCAGCTGGCTGTTCTCGTCGGGGATGAAGTGCACGCTGATGCGCGGGATCGACGGCGCACCGCCCCAATAGCGCGGGTTCGCGGCCAGCTCGAGCCGGTCGCCGCGCACCCAGCGCACCAGCCGGTACGGTCCGGTGCCGACCGGCGCGCTGCCCAACGTCGAGCGTGTGAGCGGACCGTGCAGCAGCGCGGCCGGCGCGAGGTAGTACGGCGCGTCGCTCTCCGCGAAGACCGTGCCGACGAACGGTGCGAACGGCCGGCGCAGGCGGAACACGACCGTGTAGGGGTCGGGCGTCTCGACGCGGACGACCTGATCGTAGCCGTGCCGCGTCTGCACCGGGTTGCGCGGGTCCATCACCGCGCGGAACGACGCCAGCACGTCGGCGGCCGTGAACGGCCGGCCGTCGCTCCAGCGCACGCCGTGCCGCAAGCGGTAGGTGATGCGCGTGCCGTCGGCCGAGATGCCGCCGTTCTGGCGCGTCGGCACCGCGACCGCGAGCGCCGGGACCGGCCGTCCTTGCGCATCGCACGCGATCAGCGGGTCGAACACCAGACGATCGATCTCGTTGTCCTGGATCGACTCCGCCAGGATCGGATCGAGCGAGTGGGGCTCGGTCGAGATCGCCAGCCGCAGCTCGTCGGGCGGCAACGGCTGCGCGGCGCGCCCGACGCAGCCGGCGAGCGCCGCCAGCAGCATCGCTGCGAGCAGCGCGCGCGTCCGCATCGTCAGTCCGGCTCGCCGTAGAGCGGGTGCACGTCGCGCTCGCCGCGGTGCAGGTAGTCGACGCCGTCGAACCACGCCGGCCGCGGCGCGCCTTGCAGCCAGTAGTCGAACCACTCGTCCAGATGAACGGTCCACCATTTCTGCTGCTCGCGCCCGCGCAAGTTGTGCTCCTCGCCGTCGAACGAGAACAGGTACGCGATCTTGCCCAGGCGGCGCATCGCGGTGACGTACTCGATGCCTTGGAACTGCGGCACCGCCCCGTCCTGGTCGTTGTGGATCGTCAGATAGGGCGTGGTGACGTTGCGGATGCCGAACAGTCCGGAGTTCTCCAGGTAGAGATCGGGGCGGTCCCACGGCGTCGCGCCGATGCGCGACTGCGTGTGCTCGTACTGCGACTCGCGCACGATGCCGCTCTCGAGCCGGATTCCGCCGTAGGCGCTGAACATGTCGTCGACGGCCGCGCCGGCTTCCGCCGCCCGGAACTCGTGCGTCTTGGTGAGCAGGTAGTTGATCTGATAGGCCGCCCACGAATGCCCGGCGATGCCGATGCGCGCCGGGTTCACGTAGCCGGTGCGCACGGCCGCGTCGACCGCCGGCAGCAGCGAGTCGACGGCGCTCTCGCCCGGATGCCCGACCCGGTAGTGGATGTCCGGCAAGAGCACGACGTAGCCGCGCGAGACGTAGCGGGTGAAGTTCGGGCTCGTCCCCGGAGCCGGCGAATAATAGCTGTGGAACATGGCGGCCCACTTCTCGTAGAAGTAGACCAGCATCGGCGCCGCGTGCGTCGGCTGGAGCCCGTCGGGCACGAGCATGACCGCGCGCAGCGGCGTCCCGTCGCGCGCGGTGAAATTGATGAGGCGCTCGGTGCCCCAACGATAGCGTGCTTGTTGCGGGTTCGCGTCGGTCACGCGCACCGGCTGCGTGAAGGCCGCGTCGGTCGCCCACCAGTTGGCCGGCTCGCGGAACGTCGCGCGCGTGAAGAGGTAGCGATCGGCGTGCCGCGCCGTCAGCGGCGGCCGCGCGAGATCGTGCAGCGGCGCCGTGAACGGCAGCCGGAAGCCGTTGACGTTGGCGTCGACCTTTAGCAGCGTCGCCGGTGTGCCGCCGTCCGCCGCCACCCGCGCGTAGCCGCTGGCGAAGCTGCGCTCGTCGAGCAGCGAGAGCAGGATCGGCTTGGCCGGATCGTACGCGGTCGCGTCCGGATCGGGTTGCACGGGGCTGAAGACCGTGTGCGCGCGCGCGCCGGCGCCGCTGGTGAGCGAGCGGACCGCGCCGCTGTCGGGATCGGCGAGCCAGACGTCCTCGCGGTCGTAGAGCAGCACGGCGCGATCGTCGGCGAGCCAGCCGCCCCAGCCGTACGGCTGCGGCGGCAGCGGATGGTCGTCCTCGCGAAACCAGAACGTGACCGGCGAGCGCGCGCCCAGCACGACGCGATGCCCGTCGGCGGTGCGGATCGCGACCCAGTGCCGGGCGTGCTCGTCCCACGTCAGCGCGTAGCGGCCGGCGGGCGAGAGCGCGCTGCCCGGCGCGTCGCGCGCCAACAGGCGCCGCGTCCCGTCGGCGAGCGAAACCGCGTACAGGTCGCGATAGTCCTCGCCCAGCCACGACGATGCGCGCCGGTACGCGCGGTCGTCGACGCCCAGCGCCGTGGTCGGATTCTCGTTGCGCTCGACCTCGCGCAGCGTCGGCGAGGCGAGCTGCGCGAAGCGCCGGCTCGTGAGGTCGTAGACCGCCAGATAGGTGCGCTTGCGCTCGTCGTCCGCGTCGTGCTTCTGCTGCGACTGCAGGACGTCGTCGTTCCAGCTCCACTGGTCGACCTTCATCGGCTCGGGCGTGCCCGAGGGGAGCGGCGTCGGCGCCGGCGCGGTGCCGAAGAAGACGCGGGCGCCGTCCCGCGAGAACGCGACCGTCCCATTCGTGTTGGGGGTCGTGTCGGTGGGCAGGCCCGGCGTCGCGACGTCGACCGCCCTCACCGCGACCAGCTTGGGGGCGCGCAGGTCGACGACGTAGAGCGCGTCGTGGGGGACCGCTTGCGCGTAGCTCGCGACGTCGCTGAGGAACGCGAGCGCGCTGCCGTCGCGCGCGAGCGCGAGGTTGCGGTAGCGGCCGTCGCCGGTCAGGACGTCGGACGTCGTGCCGTGCACGGCGTCGTAGACGTGCACGCCGTCGCCTTTCCCGTCCTTGGTCTGCGTCGCGTAGGCGACGAACCGGTCGTCGTCCGAGAGCGCGACGTCGGTCGCGTTCGGCACGACGACGCGCGTCCCGGCGACCAGGTCGCGGATCGTCAGCGCGGCGCCGGTGTCTTTCGTCTTGTCGGCCTTCGGCGCGGGGAGGGGCGACGGCGTCGGCGCCGGCGAGCCGCTCGCGGGCGCCGCGCTCGGGGCGCTCGCCGGCGATGGGCTGGGCGAGGGGGGCACCTCGGCGCGGTAGGCGATGACCGGACCCTCGTCGCGCGCGACCAGGATCGTCTTGACGTCGTTGACGACCTCGGGATCGCCGGTCGCGCTCAGATCGAGGATGCCCACGCCGTTCTTCGGCTGCTGCGCCGGCGGCTTGTGCGCTTTCTTGGCGGCGTCGACGTCGCGCGCGAGCGCGGTGTGCGTGTAGACGACGAACCGGCCACGCGCGGCGAAGGCCGGCGCCGTCCCGCGCGGCGCGCGCCGTTCGCTGGCGCTCGCCAGATCGCGCACCACCAGCGTCGGGTCGCCGTCCTCCGGCGTGAGCGCGTATGCCAACAGCCGGCCGTCGTCGTCGACGACCGGCGTGCGAATCGCGTTCCAGCCGTCGTAGGCGGTGTAGTCGAGCGGAACCGGGGCGTCGGCGCCGCCGGGCCGCGGCAACGCCGGCAAGAGCGCGCAGACGAGCGCGCACGCGAGAAGAGGACGGGCGCCGAGCATGTCGGCGTCCGTACCCCTCAGTCGTCTAGGAGACCTGCGTCAGCCAAGGCCCGGGCGCTTCGCGCCGGCCCCGCACGACGTCGGTGTAGATCTCGCGCAGCCGCGC
Organism: Candidatus Sulfotelmatobacter sp.; assembly: GCA_035504415.1. Lineage (NCBI taxonomy): Bacteria > Pseudomonadati > Acidobacteriota > Terriglobia > Terriglobales > Candidatus Korobacteraceae > Candidatus Sulfotelmatobacter > Candidatus Sulfotelmatobacter sp. Next base: position 87,387 of record DATJRY010000019.1, read on the forward strand.
GGTGATCGGACCTTCGTCGGCCCACAGCCGCTCGTCGACCGCCGAGATCGAGACCACCTCGGCGGCGGTGCCGGTGAAGAACGCCTCGTCGGCGTCACGCAGATCGTCCATCGTCAGCGGCCGCACCCGCGAGGTGATCCCGGCTTCGCGCGCCAGCGCCAGCACGCTCGCCCGGGTGATGCCCGGCAAGATGTCGGCGTCGGCGTCGTTGGTGATCAGCACGCCGTCGCGAATGACGAAGATGTTCTCGCCCGAGCCCTCGGCGACGTCGCCGCGGTCGTTGCGCAAGATCGTCTCGTCGTAGCCGCGGTGGTGCGCCTCGGCCAGTGCGCGAATCGAGTTCGTGTAGTGCCCGCCGGCCTTCACCGTCGAGGGCAGCGCGCGCGAGGGCGTCTTCATGTGGGGCGAGATGGTCGCGCGCAGGCGCGGCGTCTCGGTGACGCCCGCGAACAGTCCTTCGAACGGCAGCACGGCGATCATGACGTGCACCGGGCACTCGCGGCCGGGGTTCAGGCGCACGGTCTCGCCCCCGAAGAACGCCAGCGGGCGGACGTAGGCCGCGTCGCGCCCGCTGGCCTTGACCGTCTCGACGATCGCCGCCCCGAGCTGGTCGGCGTCATAGCCCAGCTCCATCCCGTAGGCGGCGGCACCGGCGACGAGCCGGTCGACGTGCTCGCGCAGCCGAAAGATCGCCGGTCCGCGCGGCGTCGGGTAGACGCGAATCCCCTCGAAGACCGAGGAGCCGTAGTGAAGCGCGTGGGTGAGCGCGTGCAGGCGGAGCTGTTCGTCGTTGAGCAGGTGGCCGTCGAGCCACACGGTCGTGGCGGTGCGGGTGATCACGGGCGGGTGCTCCTGGGGCGGTCAGACGCGAACGCCCCGGCCGTTTGGGCCGGGGCGTTCGTTCATCTAGCGGGTGCTTGGTGCTGGCTGCTACGCGAACGACGATCCGGCCGACGGGACGTACCCGACGAGAATTTTCGCTACCGGAAGACCGAATCGCGCTGCGATCATGCCGAACGACCGTAGCATGCCGCTCGGGTGACGGTCAAGCGGAAGGCTCGGCGACGGCCGGGTTCTCGAGCGCGCCGATCCGCTCGATCTCGACCCGCACGCGCTCACCGGGCTTGATCCAGCGGCGCGGGTTGCGCGACATGCCGACGCCGGCCGGCGTCCCGGTCGCGACGATGTCGCCCGGCTCGAGCGTCATCACCGCCGACAGCTCGGCCACCAGCCGCGGCACGGAGAAGACCATCTGCGCCGTCGAGGAGTCCTGCAGCACCTCGCCGTCGATCGAGCACGCGATGCGCAGCGCGTTGGGATCGGGGATCTCGTCGGCGGTGACGACGTACGGGCCGCACGGGCCGTGCGTGTCCCAGACCTTGCCCATCGTCCACTGCGAGGTGCGCGCCTGGTAGTCGCGCACGCTGACGTCGTTGAAGCAGGTGTAGCCGCCGATCACCGCCAGCGCGTCGGCTTCGGCGACGTGCCGCGCGCGCGTCCCGACGACGAACGCCAGCTCGGCCTCGTAGTCGACGCGGTGCGAGGCCGCCGGGATGACGATCGGGTCGCCGTCGGCGATCAGCGTGTTCGGCCACTTCGCGAACACCGCGACGAAGCTGGGCAGCTCGAGCTTCACCTCGGCGGCATGATCGCGGTAGTTCAAGCCGATGCAGATGATCTTGGCCGGATTGGGGACCGGCGGCCGCAATTCGATCTCGTCGCGCCGCGAGCGATAGGCGGGCCCGGCGGCATCGGCGGCGCGCGCCGCTCGGGCGAGCACCGCGGGGCCGCCGGCCAGCACGCCCGCGACGCTGTCGGGCAGGTCGGGATCCGCCGCGAGCAGGTCGACGATGCCTCGCTCGGTCCACGCGCCCACCCGGTCCGGGCCGCCGGCGCGAAAAGTGCAAAGTTTCATTCGAACGATCAGCCTCCGGATGATGTTTGAAGGGCGTGGGCGCAGGGTATTCTTCGCGCCGAGGGGCCCGCTGCAACACTCTTCTGCCCGCCCTCACGAGTGACGGCGTCGTCTGCACCGCAACACGGTAGGCGACGCCGTTCTCGTTCACGAGCTCACCCGCCCGCGATCGATGTGGACCGTCGGGGCGCCGGCGAAGGCGGCGGTGTCGTGGGCGTCGTGGGTGACCAGCACGACCGGCACGTCGAGCGTGCTCAGGGTCTCCCGGACCTCGCCGCGGACGCGCGCGCGCGTCGTCGGGTCGAGCGCGGCGAACGGCTCGTCGAGCAGCAGGGCGCGCGGCGTCCAGGCCAGCGCGCGAGCGAGGGCGACGCGTTGGCGTTCGCCGCCCGAGAGCGCGCGCGGCCGCGCCGCGGCCAGCGCCGCGATCCCCAGCCGTTCGAGCCACGTGCGCGCGATCGCGTACCGTTGGCCGCCGCCCACGCCGCGCGCGGCCAAGCCGAACGCGACGTTGTCGAGCACGGTCAAGTGCGGAAAGAGGGCGTACTCCTGAAAGACGTACGCCACGTCGCGGCGATGCGCGGGTACGTGCGCGCGGCCGTCGTCGAGTACGCGGCCGTCCAGCGTGACGCGGCCGGCGTCGGGCCGGACCAGGCCCGCGATCGTGCGCAAGAGCGTCGTCTTGCCGACCCCGCTCGGACCGGTCAGCACGGTGACGCCGCGGTCGAACGCGACGGTGGCCTGCAGCTCGAAGCTGCGCAGCCGTTTGCGGATCGCGAGCTCGATCATACCGCGCGCTTCTCGAACACGCGCGCGGCGACGACGATGATCAGCGCGACGGTGACCAGCACGACCGCCAGCGCGCCGGACAAATCGAGGTCGCCGCTCGAGAGGCCGAGATAGACGGCGATCGGCATCGTCTGCGTGACGCCGGGCAGGTTGCCGGCGAACATGATCGTCGCGCCGAACTCGCCGAGCGCGCGCGCCCAGGCCAACACCGCGCCGCCGGCCAGCGCGGGCAGCGCCAGCGGCACCGTCACCAGCGCGAAGGTGCGCAGCGGCCCGCTGCCCAGGGTCGCCGCCGCGTCCTCGTAGACGCGCTCGACCGACCCGAAGCCCGTGCGCGCGGCGCGAATGTAGAACGGCGCGCCGACGAACAGCTGCGCCAGCACGACCGCCGCGGTGGTGAACGCCAGCCGCACGTGCAGCGCGTCGAGCGCCGGCGCGGCCCAGCCGTGGGTGCCGAACACGAACAGCAGCGCCAAGCCCGCGACGGCGGGCGGCACCACGATCGGCAGGTCGACCGCGGCGTCGGCCAGCGTGCGCCCCGGAAAGCGTCCGCGCGCCAACACGTACGCCAGCGGCGTGCCGAGCAGCAGCGTGAGCGCCAGCGAGGCCAGCGTCGTGAGGAACGAGAGGCGCAGCGCGGCGAGCGCCGGCGGTGAGGTGACCAACGCGACGAAGCGATCCGGGCTCAGGTGCGCGTACAGCGAGCCGAGCGGTACGACGATGAACGCGAGGAAAATCGCCGAGGCGAGCACGACCGCGACTCGAAGCATGCTTCGCGTCCGCTACGACCGCAGCGCGCCGGACCCTGTCGCCTCGAAGGTTACCGTCACCCGTGTGCCGCCCAGCGGCGTCGATTGGATCGCCAGCCCGTCGGCAATGGCGCGCACCAGCGCGAGGCCGCGGCCGCTCTCGGAGTCCGGTGCGGTCGGAGCGCTCGGCGGGGCGAAGCCGGTGCCGCGGTCCTCGACGGTCAGCTGCACGCGCCGCTCGTCGCGCCCGACGATCACGCGCACCGGTCCGGGCGCGTGACGCACGGCGTTCGCGATCAGCTCTCCGAACGCGAGCTCGCTGGAGAAGCGCGTCTCCGGACGTCCGGTCCACTCCGCGACGAGCGCGCCGACCTCGCGGCGCACCATCGTGCCGGTGCGTCCGTCCCCGCTGGTGAACGACCACGCCCGTTCGTCGCCGGCGACCGGTGCGGCCAGCCGGTCGAGCGCCACGGTCAGGATCGCGATGTCGTCGCTCGGCTCGTCGTCGCCGAGCACTTCTTTCATCAGCGCGCCGGCCAAGTGATCGAGGTTCTCGGGCACCAGCTCGCGGATCGCCAGCTCGATGCGGCGTTCGCCTTCCTCGAGGTCGCGCGCGAACTCCATCAGGCCGTCGGTGAACATCACCAGCGTGCTGGGCGCGCTCAGCCGCAACGCGAAGTCGACGCCCTCGTCGTCGCGCAGCCCGAGCGGCAAGCCGGCCGTCGAGAGGCGTCGAACGCCGGTCTCGTCGACGAGCAGCGGCGCCGGATGTCCGGCGCTGGCGTACGCGAAGTCGCCCGTCGCCGGGTCGAGCAGACCGAAGATCGCGGTGACGAAGACGTTGCGGCCGCTGGCGACGAGCAGCTGGCTCGCGCGGTCGAGGATCGCCGCGGGTTCGGCCGACTCGAAGGCGGCGGCGCGCAGCGCTTGACGGATCTCGCCCATGATGACGGCGGCTTCGAGCCCGTGCCCGGTCACGTCGCCGATCGTCACCGCGACGCGCCCGTCGGGGATGGTGAACGCGTCGTAGAAGTCGCCGCCGACGCGCTGCGACTCGGACGCCGCCGAGTACGACGCCGAGAAGCGCACGTCGCGCAGGATCGGCAGCTGCGCGGGCAGCATCGCGCGCTGCAGCGCGTCGGCGGTGGTGCGTTCGCGTTCGTACAGGCGCGCGTGCTCGAGCGAGAGCGCGGCGCGGCGCGCGAACTCGCGTACGACCCCGACGTCGTCGGCGTCGAAGCCGCCTTCGGTGCGCGCCAGCGCCAGCACGCCCAGCGGACCTTCGGAGCCGATCAGCGGAACGATCATCGCGGCGCTCGCGCCGGTCGGATGCAGCCACGGATCCTCGAAGCGCGGCGCCGTGAGCACGACCGGATCGATGCCGGCGACGATGCGTTCGAGCGTCGCGCCGAGCGCCGGCTGGACCGGCGTGCCCAGCCAACGGCGCGCGCCCATCTCGTCGGCGAGGTCGACGCTGCCCAGGCCCGCCAACGCGTAGCGCCCCTCCTGGTTGCGCAGCGCGACCCAGGTGCGATCGGCCAATCGCGGGACGAGCAGCGTCTTGACCGCGCCGACGGTCGCGACCACGTCGAGCGAGGCGCCCAGCCGTTCGCCGGCGCGCGAGAGGAACGCCTCGCGCTCTTCGAGCCGCTTCTGCGCGTCGACGTCGGTGGAGGTGCAGATCCAGGCGACGATCGCGCCGTCGGGATTGCGCACCGGGACCGCGTTGGCGAGGAACCAACGCGCGCGACCGCCCAGCTCGCGCAACCGCACCTCGGCGGCGAACGGTTCACCGCTGCGCACGCTGCGCGACCACTGCTCGCGAATCGCGGGCTCCTGCGGCGGATCGATCGCCGCGCGCCAACCGCCGCCGCGCGCGTTCTCGAGCGGCAGCCCCGTGTACGCGACCCAGCGGTCGTTGACGTACTCGACCTCACCCTGCGCGTTGGCGGTCCAGATCAGCTGCGGGACGACGTTGGCCAGCGAGGTGTAGCGCGCTTGGCCCGCGGCGAGCGCTTCGGCGGTGGTGCGGCCACGCGCGGCCAAGCGCAGCACCAGCTCGTTGAGCTTCACCAGGAACACCGCCAACACGATCAACGTCCCCAGCAGCTCCTCGAAGCGCGCGGCGTACCAGCCGACGGAGAAGCGCGCGCCGCCCAGCTCGCCTGCGCTGATGATCGAGACGGTGCGCGAGAGCAGCACGACGGCGAGCCAGACTTCGGTGACCGTGCGCAGCCGATCGGCTACCACCGCCAGCGCGACGATCGTCAGTACCGCGATCGCCGGCGCGACGGCCAGCGTCCAGAGCGGCTGGTAGGTGTCGCCGGCCGTCAGGTGCGGCAGCGCCGCTCCGCCGCGTATCATCCCGACGGCGGCCGCCACGAAGAGCGCCACGATCGCCAGGCCCAGCGCGCGCACGTTCCGGCGCGAAAGCTGCCAGCGTCGCCGCGCGGCCAATCCCTCGGCGATCATCAGCAGCGCGAAGCAGACGTTGCCGGCCACGTAGCACCAGGACGCGGTCTGCGGTGCCGCGCCCAGCGCGATTCCCGGCACGAACGCGTCGGGAAAGGTCAGCAGGTAGACGATCTGCCAGCCGGTGGCGACGGCGTAGGCCAACGCCGAAAGCGCCAGCTTGAGGTCGCGCGCCGATCGGTACTGCACGTACAGCAGCAGCGTCGTGAGCACGAGTGCGACGATGCCGGCGCCGACGACCGACGGCAAGAAGCCCGGCACCGTGGCGAGCCGCAGCGAGGCCAGCGGGACGCTGCAGGCCAGGAGGATCAGGAACGCGAGCGCGGTGACGATCGCGAAACGCCGGTCGTTGCCGGTCGCCGGCGCGGTCGCCACGTTTTCGATCGCGCGCGTTTCGAACTGCGTCACAGCACGCCGATCATACCCACGGCGGCGACGAAGTCGTCGCCGGAGAGGAGCGAGCCCGACCGTGCGTCCGTGGGGCGAGCGGTCGGGCTACTCGGGCGCCGAAGCGCCGGGGATCAGCGGCCGCGCTTCTTCGCGGCGACCTTGCGCGCCGGCGCCTTCTTGGCGGGGGCGGCCTTGCGCGCCGGCGCCTTCTTCGCCGCGGCCTTCTTGGCGGGAGCCTTCTTCGCGGCCGCCTTCTTCGCCGGAGCCTTGCGACCGCCGCGCGCGCTCCCGACCGCTTCCTTGAGCTCGCGACCCGCGGTGAACTTCAGCACGCGCTTCGCGGGCACGTGCACCGGCTCGCCCGTTTGCGGGTTGCGCGCGATGCGCGCGGCCCGGTCGCGGATGCGGAACACGCCGAACGGGGTCAGCGCGACCTTGTCGCCCGATTTGAGCACGGTCGTGATGCGATCGAAGAGCGCTTCGACCAGCTCGCCGACTTGCTTGCGCGGGAGCTCATGTTCTTCGGCGAGCTCGCGCACGAGTTCGGATTTCGTCAATGTTTCTTCTCGTTTCGATGAGGAGAGTTGCAGCTCGGAGAGCCGTTTGCGCCCTGATACTCCGCACCGGGCGTTCGCCCTGCAAAAAATGCGGAGGACAACGGCAAATTTTGCGCGCAACGACGCCCGGATGCGGCTTTTCCACAGCCTGGCGGCGGCGTTGCTGCTCCTCTCCATGGGGCCGCCGCCGGCGGCGCTCGGCGCGACCGGCGGTGCGGAGCCGGCCGGACCGCGTGTCGTGGTGACGTTGCCGGCCGGCGCGCGCGGACCGCTGACCGGGCGCGTCTACGTCGCGTTCTCCCGTACCGCGTCGCCGGAACCGCGCACGGTGGCCGGCGATCTCGCCGACAGCGTCCCGTTCTTCGCCCGGGACGTGGGCGCGTGGCGAGCGGGCCAGCGCGTCGCGATCGGTGCGGACACGGCCGGCTACCCGGTCCCGGCGCTGCGCGACATGCCGCCGGGCACCTATTACGCGCAAGCGATTTTCAGCGTCTATACGCGCTATCCGCGTGCCGACGGCCACGTGATCTGGGCCCATCAGGATCACTGGGAAGGCCAAGAATTCGGCCTGAGCCCGGGCAATCTCGTCAGCGCGGTGACGCGCGTGCGGATCGGGCCCGGCGCGCCGCCGATCGTGCTGGCGCTGACCCGCGTGCTGCCGCCGGTGCGCGTTCCGGCCGACACGCCGTGGGTCGTCCACGTGCGCATCCGCAGCGCGCTGCTCTCGCACTTCTGGGGCGTACCGCAGTATCTGGGCGCGACGGTGCTGTTGCCGAAAGGCTACGCGCTGCACCCGCAGCGCCGCTATCCGGCCGTCTACCAGCAGACGCACTTCACGCTGCGCGCGCCGTTCGGCTTCGATCCGAGCGCCAAACCGCCGACCGCCGCGGAGCAAAACCGGCTGGCGCGCTTCGGCGGGCGCGCCAGCCGCTACGCGTTCACGCGGGCCTGGATGCGCGGTGACGCGCCTCCGATGGTCGCGGTGACGTTCCTGCACCCGACGCCGTATTACGACGACTCCTACGCCGTCGACTCGGTCAACGACGGACCGTACGGCACCGCGATCATGACCGAGCTGATCCCGTATCTGGAAAAGCGCTTCCATTTGATCGCCGCCGGCGACGCGCGTTTCCTGATCGGCGGTTCGACGGGCGGCTGGGAAGCGCTGGCGCTGCAGATCTACCACCCGAACGACTTCAACGGCGCGTGGGGGCTGTATCCCGATCCGGTCGATTTTCACCGCTTCCAGCTCGGCGATCTCTACACGGACGCCAACGCGTTCTACGAGCCGTATGCCGCGTGGAATCTCGCCGAGATCGGCGCGCAGCGGCGCGCCGACGGCCTCCAGGTCGAGACGATGCGTGGTGAGAGCCGGCTCGAGTACGTGCGCGGCTCACACGGGCGCTCGACGGAGCAGTTCAACGCCTGGGACGCCGCGTGGGGACCGATCGGTGCCGACGGGTATCCGCGCGAGCTGTGGGACAAGCACACCGGCCGTATCGATCGCGGCGCCGTGCTGTGGTCGCGCGCGCACGGTTACGACTTGACCGACTACCTCGTGCGCAATTGGGCGCGCATCGGCCGATCGCTGGTCGGCAAACTGCACGTGGACGTCGGCGACGCCGACGACTACTACCTGAACCTCGCTTGCTACCGCATGCAGCACGCGTTAGCCCACCTGACCCCCGGTCCGCAGGCGGAGTTTCGTTATGGCCGGCCGCTCGCGCCGCACGGATGGCAGAGCACCTCGGATCTGGGATTCTTGCGCGCCATGTGGGCACGCGTGCCGAGCGCGCTGCGCCCTTGACGCTCCCGCGGGCCTGTGATAAGGTCCGTGCACATGTCCTTCACCTGTTGTCTCTCGATGATGCAGTGTTCCACGGGCCTTCGGACCCGGCGGTCGGCAACGTCATGAGGCGATAACGGCATCGCAGCGACGTTTTGAGCCCCCGCCATCCGGCGGGGGCTCTTCGTTTTTCCGGGGAGTACGATGAGCAAGCTCGACGTCGAACGTGCCAAGGCGCAGAGCCGCGGCCTGCGCGGCGATATCGCCGAGGAGTTGGCGCGGCCGACGGCACGTTTCGACGAAGAATCCGCCGCGCTGCTGAAGTTTCACGGTAGCTACCAGCAAGAGAACCGCGATCGGCGCAAGGCGGCGCGCGCGGGCGAGGCGGAGCGCGCCTACGGCTTCATGGTGCGCGTGCGCGCGAGCGGGGGCCGCGTGCCGGCGCGCTTGTGGTGCGCGGTCGACGACCTCGCCGACCGGCACGGCGACGGCACGATTCGGGTGACGACGCGCCAAGGACTGCAGCTCTACGGCGTCCCCAAGCACGACCTGCGCGCGACGATCGGCGAGGTGATCGCGAACCTGGGTACGACGCTGGCGACCTGCGGCGACGTGGTGCGCAACATCGTCGCGCCGCCGTGGCCGTACGCGCACCCGGCGTATGCGCACGTGCGCGAGATCGCCGCATCGATCGCGCGGGCGACGTTGCCGCGCACCGGCGGGTATCTGGAGATTTGGCAGGACGGCGAGCGCGTCCACGCCGAGGGAGACGAGGACGACCCGCTCTACGGCGCCGCCTATCTGCCGCGCAAGTTCAAGATCGCGGTGACGGTGCCGGGCGACAACAGCGTCGACCTCTACACCAACGACCTGGGCATCGTCCCGGTGCTCGACGCCGACGGCGCGACGATCGCCTACGATCTGACCGCGGGCGGCGGCCTCGGGCGCACGCACGGCAAGACGACGACCTTTCCGCGCCTGGCCGACGAGCTGGCGTCGGTGTCGCCCGAGCGGCTGCTCGACGCGGTGTGCGCGATCGTCGCGGTGCAGCGCGACTTCGGCGACCGCACCGACCGGCGCCACGCGCGCCTGAAGTATCTGCTGGCCGAACGCGGCGCGGCGTGGTTCCGCGCCGAAGTCGAGCGGGTGGCGGGCTTCGCGCTCGGGCCGTGGCTGCCGCTGCCGGCGTGGAACGACGTCGCGCGCTTCGGCTGGCACGCGCAAGGCGACGGGCGCTGGTTCTACGGCCTGCACGTCGCCAGCGGCCGCGTCGCGGACACCGGCGCGGCGCAGCTCAAGCGCGCGCTGCGCGCGCTGGCCGAGCGCGGCGTCGACCTCGTCGCGACGCCGGGCCAGCAGCTGCTGCTCGTCGACGTGACGGCCGATCGGCGTGCCGCCGTCGAGGACGTGCTGCGCGCGCACGGCGTGGGCGATCCCGCGGCCGTTTCGCCCGTGCGCCGGCGTGCGCTGGCGTGCCCCGCGCTGCCGACCTGCGGCCTGGCGCTGGCGGAATCGGAGCGCGTGATGCCCGACGTGTTGAGCGCGATCGAGGACGCGCTCGCGCGGGCCGGGCTGCCGCGGGAGGCGATCGCGATTCGCATGACCGGCTGCCCCAACGGGTGCGCGCGCCCGTACCTGGCCGAGATCGGGATCGTCGGGCAGAGCCTCGATCGGTACCAGATCTATCTGGGCGGCACGGCGGCTTCGACGCGGCTGGCGCAACCGTGGCGCGACGGCGTGCGCGCCGCCGAGATCGCCGCGTCGCTCGCGCCGCTGTTCGTCGCGTTCCGCGGCGAGCGCCGCGACGGCGAGACGTTCGGCGACTGGGCGGCGCGCGCGGTGACGGCGCCGGTTCCGGCATGACGCCGGCCGCACGCGCGCGCGCGCTGGTGGCGCGGACGCTGGCCGCCCACCCGGGGCGCGTCGCGCTCGCGTGCTCGTTCGGTGGGCCGGCCGGGATGGTGCTGCTCGACCTCGTCGCGCGGCTCGACCGCAGCGTGCCGGTCTACTATCTCGACACCGGCCTCTTGTTCCCCGAGACCTACGAGCTGGTCGAACGTGCGTCGCGGCGCTACGGCATCGTGCCGCAGGCGGTGCGGCCGCGGCTCTCGCTCGGTGCGCAGGCCGCCCTGCACGGCCAAGCGCTGTGGGAGCGCGATCCCGACCGCTGCTGCGCCCTGCGCAAAGTCGAACCGAACCGTGCCTTCGTCGCGGGCTACGCGGCGTGGCTGACCGGGATTCGGCGCGCGCAGACCGTGCAGCGCGCCGACGTCGTGCCGGTCGCCGACGAGGACGGTGTGCGAAAGATCAGCCCGCTGCACGATTGGAGCGACGCCGAGGTGTGGGCGTACGTCAACGCGCACGACGTGCCGGTCAACGCGCTGCACGCCGACGGCTACCCGAGCATCGGCTGCGTGCCGTGCACGCAGCGGCCGCTCGACCCCGCCGATCCCCGCTCGGGGCGCTGGGCCGGCTTCGGCAAGACCGAGTGCGGGCTGCACCTGCCGCCGGCGGCGGCCGCACCGGCGGGAGAAGCCGTCAGTGCGAGCGCGGCGGGGGCGGCGAGCTGACGGCCGGGACGACGATCGTGTTGGCCGGATCGTTCCAGCCGGTGAAGGCCTCGCTGATGAAGCCGTTGGCGCAGGTACGCGGCAAGTACGTCGCCTTGTCGTAGGTGCAGGTCATCGCCGCCTGGATCGATTGCGGCGTCGTGCCGACCGGCGGTGCGAGCGTGATCTGGTAGACGCCCAGGACCTTGCCGTCCTCGGTCCGGTCGGGCAGCGCGCGGATGTGCGTGGCGTCGAGCATGCTCTGCACCATGCCCGGGTCGGACGAGGCGTCGGGAGCGAGATCGTGGACGCTCCACGCGCCGCCGTTCATGCGCGTGTAGACCTTGCCGTCGGCCGAGATCGACTCGCTGACGACCGTCCCGCCGGCCATGATCAGCCGCATCCGCTTCGTCGGCACCTCGACGGTCATCGTTCCGGCCACCCCGCTGCCGGTCGGACCGCTCATCTCGAGCCGGAACGACTGCACTTTGGCCAGCGCCCCCACGATGCGCGCGCCCAGACCCGAGGGATCGTTGGCCGGCGCGGTCGCCGCGCGGGCCGCTTCCGGACCGGCCGCGAGCGCGCTCGCGGCAGCGAGGGCGGCCACGAAACCGAGCCCGCGTCGGCGCGAGTCACAGCGGGCATGTCCGCGCTGTTCGACCCCTACCAGACGCGCGAGGTTCGCGTGCGCAATCGGATCGTCGTCTCGCCGATGTGCGAGTACTCGTCGACCGACGGTTTCGCCAACGACTGGCACCTCGTGCACCTGGGGAGCCGGGCGGTCGGCGGTGCGGGCCTGGTGCTCACCGAGGCGATCGCGGTGACGGCCGACGGGCGTATCTCGCCGCAGGACCTGGGAATTTGGCAGGACGCGCACGTCGAGAACCTTGCCCGGATCGCCCGCTTTTGCAACGAGCAGGGCGCTGTATGGGGGACACAGTTGGCCCACGCGGGCCGTAAGGGCTCGACCCTGCGCCCGTGGGAGGGGAACGGTGCGGTGCCGCCGGCCGACGGGGGCTGGACCCCGGTGGGCCCCACCGACGCGCCGTTCTCGCCGACCTATCCGATCCCGCACGCGCTCGACGAGAGTGAGATCGCGGAGATCATCGCGGCGTTCGTCGCGGCCGCCCAGCGCACGCTGGCCGCCGGTGGCCAGGTCATCGAGCTGCACGCCGCCCACGGCTACCTGGTCCATCAGTTCCTCTCGCCGCTGGTCAACACGCGCACCGACCGCTGGGGCGGCTCGTTCGAGAACCGCACCCGGCTGGTCCGCGAGATCGCGCGCGCGGTGCGGACCGTCTGGCCCGAGCGCTTTCCGTTGTTCGTGCGCGTCTCCGCCACCGATTGGGTCGCGGGCGGCTGGGACGTCGAACAGACGATCGAGCTGGCGCGCGCCCTGCGCGGCGAGGCGGTCGACCTGATCGACGTCAGCTCGGGCGGCGCGGTTCCGGTCGCGCCCGACGCGATTCCGGTCGGGCCGCTGTACCAGACGCCGTTCGCGCAGCGCGTCCGGCACGAAGCGGGCATCGCGACCGGTACGGTCGGCATGATCGTCGAGCCGGCCGACGCCGACGCGATCGTCGCCGACGGTCGCGCCGACCTCGTGTTCCTGGCGCGCGAGCTGCTGCGCGATCCGTACTGGCCGTTGTTCGCCGCGCGCGCGCTGGGGACCGAAGTAAACTGGCCGCCGCAGTACCAGCGCGCACGTGGAGATCGTGCAAAGATGCGGGTGCCGTCGACCGTCTAGCGGAAAAACAACGCGTGCGGATTCTGATCGTAGAGGATGACGAGCGCATCGCCGGTCCGGTCGCGGACGATCTGCGGCGCCAACGGCACGTCGTCGACGTGGCCGACGACGGGCGCAGCGGCCTGGACTTCGCGCGGTCGGGCGCGTACGACCTCATGCTGCTCGACATCATGGTCCCGGGGACCGACGGCTTGACGATTTGTCGACGATTGCGCGAAGGCGGGGATCACGCCATGATCCTGATGATCACCGCGCGCGACGGCGTCGAAGACAAGGTGGCCGCGCTCGACGCCGGCGCCGACGACTATCTGGTCAAGCCGTTCGACCTGGCCGAGCTCTCGGCGCGCGTACGGGCGGTCTCGCGGCGCTCGCGTGAAGCGCGCCCGCTGCTGCTGCAGCACGGCGACCTGACCATCGACCAGCGCGCCGCGCGCGTCTCGTACGGCGGCAAGACGATCCCGCTCACGCGCACCGAGTACGCGATCCTCGAGACGCTGATGCGCAACACGCGACAGATCTTCACCCGCGCCATGCTGCACGAGCGAGTGACGACGTTCGAGAACGGCGGCGGTCCCGAGTCGATCAAGACGCACGTCGCCAACCTGCGGCGGCGTCTGCGTGAAGCCGGCTGCCCACACGATCCGATCGAAACGGTATACGGGAGCGGCTACCGGCTCGCCGACCCGTGAACGTCGTGCGGGCGGCGGTCCCGCGCCCGCTCGAACGACGCCTGCTGATCGCGTACCTGGGCGCATTCGCGGTCGTCATCGCACTTTTCGCGCTTGCGCTGCGCTTCGTCTTCTTCGAGACGCTGCAGACGCAGATCACGGCCCGGCTCGACACGCTGGCGCGCGCCGGGACCGCATCGGTCACCTTCACGCCGCACGGCTTCATCGTCGACCAGGAGAGCTTGGGCGGCTTCTCGGTCGTGCCGCGCACCGAAGGGCTGCAATGGTATGACGAAACCGAGCACCTCGTCGCGACGCGTGGTCTGGTGCCGCCAGGACCGCTGGCACCGACCGAAGGCCGAGAGACGTTCCACATCGCCGGCGGCACGCTCGACACGTACACGGTCGAGCTCGAAGTGCCCGGCACCGGCCGCTCTCGCGGCTGGGTGCGCGCGAGCGAGTCGGAAGATACGCTGACGGCCTCGAGCAAAGCGCTCGACATCGCGATCGCGTCCGGTGCGCTGTTGGCGATCATCGTCGGCGCGTACGGCGGATCGCGCTTGGCGCGCGTCGCCGTCGAACGCGACGAAGCCAGCATGAGCCGGTTGCGCGAGTTCACCGCCGACGCCGCGCACGAGCTGCGCGCGCCGGTCTCCGCACTGGCCGGCACGGCCGACGTTGCGTTGCGCGAAGAGCCCGATCTGCCGCTGCGCACGCAGCGCCGGCTGCACGCGATCCACGAGATCGCCGACGACATGCGGCGCTTGGTCGACGACTTGCTGATCTTGGCGCGCGCGACGCAGTCGCTCGAGCGCGAGATCTTCGTCATCGATCTGCGCGACATGCTCGATCGATTGCAAGGCCGGTTCACCAAGCCGGCGCGCGAGCGCGACATCGCCTTTCGCATCGCGCCGAGCGATCCGATGCGCATCTACGGCAACCCCGATCAGATCGAGCGCATCGTCGCGAACTTGGTCGACAACGCGATCAAGTATACCGAGCGGGGCGGCAGCGTCGCGATCGCCTGCGCGAGCGACGAGACGCGTTTGTGGATCACTGTGCGCGACTCCGGAATCGGGATCGCGCCCGAGCACCGCGAGCGCGTCTTCGACCGCTTCTGGCGGGCCGATCCGGCCCGCGCGAGCGAGTCTGGGACCGGGCTGGGACTGGCGATCGCGCGAGCGCTCGCACGCAGGCACGGTGGAGACATCGCGGTAGTGAGCGAGCTGGGACGCGGCAGCACGTTCACGCTGACGTTGCCGCGCCGCCCGCCCGCGTTGTCTTGACGATTTCCTGACTGGGACGCGCGAAAATGGCGCAAATGACGCCCCAACCTACCGTCGTCGAAGTCAAGTCGCTCATCGACCAACTCTCGCGCACCGAGCGCACCGAGCTCACCCACTGGTTGCTCCAGCGCTACATCGCCGGCGGTTCGACCGACGCCGAGCGCGAGCAGGCGGCGCGGGCCGAAACCGCGGGCGCCGGAAGCAGTCCGCACCGCGACTGACGCGCTCGTTCGTCCCGGCGTGTACCACGAGCCCCGTTCCGCGCGGAACGGGGCTCGTCGCTTCTCCGGCAGCGGAAGGCTTCTCGGGCGCCGCGCGGTATCGCTTGCTCGTGGGCCCTGCCCGGGGGAGAGAGGCATGATCCCAGCCGCTTTCGAGTACCGCCGCGCGGACTCGGTTCCCGCAGCACTTTCGGCCTTGGCCGAGCTCGGCGACGACGCCCGCGTTCTGGCGGGCGGCCAGAGTCTGATTCCGGCGATGCGCTACCGGTTCGCGCGGCCGGCGGCGCTGATCGACATCAATCCGATCGCCGCGCTCGAGTTCGTGCGCGACAACGAGGACGGCTTGGTGCTCGGCGCGCTCTTGCGCGACGCCGCGCTCGAGCGCGCGCCCGGTCTGCGCAGCCGCTACCCGCTGTTGGCCGACGTCTCCCGCGTGGTCGCCGACCCGGTCGTACGCCAGATGGGGACGATCGTCGGCAGCTTGTGCCACAACGACCCCTCGGGTGATTGGCCGGTCGCGGCGCTCGCGGCGCGTGCGTCGGTCGCGGTGAGCTCGAGGGCGGGCGCGCGCGTCGTGCCGATCGACGAGTTCCTGGTCGACACGTTTGCGACCGCGGTCGCCGCGGGCGAGATGGCGACCGAGGTACGCTTTCCGGCATCGGGCGATCGCACCGCGGGCTCGTACCAGAAGATCGAACGCAAGGTCGGCGACTTCGCCACCGCGTCGGCCGCGGTGCAGCTGCGGCTGACCGCCGACGGGACGATCGCCGAGGCCGGCGTCGCGATCGGCGCGGCCGGACCCACGGCCTTGCGCGTCGGCGCGGCCGAGGCGCTGCTGCGCGGCGCCGCGCCGACCCTGGACGCGATTCGCGCGGCCGCCGCGGAAGCCGAGAAATTGGCCGATCCGGTCGCCGACCAGCGCGGCTCGATCCGCTACAAGAAGGCGATGGCGGGCGTCTTGGTCGCCCGCGCGCTGACCGTCGCGCTCGAACGGCTCGGCGTGGGAGGGCTGCGATGACGATCTCGGTGACGGTCAACGGCACGCGCTACGAGCGCGACGTCGAGCCGCGCACGCTGCTGGCGTACTTCTTGCGCGAGACGCTCGGCCTGACGGGGACGCACGTGGGCTGCGATTCGTCGAGCTGCGGCGTGTGCACGGTCGTGCTCGACGGCGAGAAAGCGGTCAAGTCGTGCACGATGTTCGCCGTGCAGGCCGACGGCCACGACGTCATGACGGTCGAAGGGCTGGCGCAGGGCGGCAAGCTGCACCCGCTGCAGCAAGCGTTCTGGGATTGTCACGGTCTGCAGTGCGGCTATTGCACGCCGGGGATGCTGATGACCTCGTACGCGTTTCTCGCGCGCAACCCCGACCCGAGCGATGCGGAGATCCGCGAAGGTATCTCCGGTAACCTGTGCCGCTGCACCGGGTATCAGAACATCGTCGAAGCCGTCCACCAGGCTGCCGCCGCGCGAAGCGGCGAGCCGGTGAGCGCGTAGGAGCGAAGCGATGAGCGCGACGACCGAACCGCCGACCGAGCGGCACGCCATCGGCCAGTCGATGAAGCGCAAGGAAGATCCGCGCTTCATTCAAGGCAAGGGCCGTTACGTCGACGACATCACGCTGCCGGGGATGCTGTGGCTGGCGCTGACGCACAGCCCGTATCCCCACGCGCGCATCGTCAAGATCGACAAGGCCGCCGCGCTCGCCGTTCCCGGTGTGCTGGCGGTGCTGACGGCCGAAGACCTCGCGGCGCACGGGCTGAGCTGGATTCCGACCTTCCACGGCTACGACAAGCAGATGGTCCTGGCCGACGGCAAGGCGCTCTTCCAGTTCCAGGAAGTCGCCGGGGTGATCGCGACCTCGCGCGAGGCGGCCTTCGACGGTGCCGAGCTGGTCGAGGTCGAGTACGATCAGCTCACGCCGGTCGTCGATCCGTTCGTCTCGAAGACCGACGCGACGCTGGTGCGCGAAGACCGCGAAGCGAAGACCAACCACATCTATCACTGGGAAGTCGGCGACCGCGAGCAGACCGACGCCGCGCTGGCGGCGTCCGACGTCTCGATCGCGCAGCGCATCGTCTTCCAACGCTGTCACCCCGCGCCGCTCGAGCCGTGCGGCATCGTGGCCGACATGAACCCCGCCACCGGCCGCCTGACGCTGTACATGACCTCGCAGGCGCCGCACGCGCATCGCACCGTCGTCTCGCTGGTCACCGGGATCCCCGAAGACAAGATCCACGTCGTTTCGCCCGACATCGGCGGCGGCTTCGGCAACAAGGTCCCGGTCTACGCCGGCTACGTGGTCGCGGCGGCGGCGTCGGTCGTGCTCGGCGTCCCGGTCAAGTGGATCGAGACGCGCACCGAGAATCTGACCACCACCGGGTTCGCGCGCGACTACCACATGGACGTCTCGATCGGCGCGACCAAGGACGGCCGGGTGACGGCGCTGCGCGTCGCGACCGTCGCCGACCACGGCGCGTTCGACGCCGCCGCCGACCCGACGAAGTATCCGGCCGGCTTGTTCGGGATCGTGACCGGCTCGTACGACTTCCCGGTCGCGTTCACCGAGCTGGACGCGTACTTCACCAACAAGGCTCCGGGCGGGGTCGCCTACCGCTGCTCGTTCCGCGTCACCGAGGCGTCGTACGCGATCGAGCGCGGGATGGATGTGCTGGCCTCCAAGCTCGGCATGGACCCCGCGCAGCTGCGGCTGAAGAACTTCGTGCGCAAGGACCAGTTCCCGTATCCCTCGCCGCTGGGCTTCGTCTACGACTCGGGCGACTATCACACGACGCTGCAGAAAGCGCTCGACACGGTCGGCTATCAGGCGCTGCGCCGGGAACAAGCCGAAAAGCGCGCGCGCGGCGAGCTGATGGGGATCGGCATCTCGACCTTCACCGAAGTCGTCGGCGCCGGACCCAGCAAGCTGTTCGACATCATGGGGATCAAGATGTTCGACAGCGCCGAGATCCGCGTCCATCCGACCGGCTCGGCGATCCTGCGCGCGGGAACGAAGTCGCAGGGCCAAGGGCACGAGACGACCTGGGCGCAGATCGCCGCCGAAGAGCTCGGACTCGATCCACAGAACATCCTGGTGGAAGAAGGCGACACCGACACCGCGCCTTACGGTCTGGGGACCTACGCCAGCCGCAGCACGCCGGTGGCCGGCGGCGCGATCGCGATGGCCGCGCGCCGCATCCGCGAGAAAGCGCGCGCGATCGCCGCGCACCTGCTCGAAGCACCGCTCGACGACGTCGAGTGGGAGAACCACGCCTTCCACGTCAAGGGGTTGCCGGACAGCAAGGTGACGATGCAGGAAGTCGCCTTCGCCGCCTACACCAATCCCGCGCCCGACAGCGAGCCCGGCCTCGAGGCGACGTTCTACTACGATCCGCCGAACATGACGTTCCCCTACGGCGCATACCTGGCCGTCGTCGACGTGGACAAGGACACCGGCGCGGTCAACGTGCGGCGTTTCTTGGCGATCGACGACTGCGGCACGATCATCAACCCGATGATCGTCGAAGGACAGATCCACGGCGGCCTGACCGAGGGCTTCGCGATCGCCTTCATGCAGGAGATCCCCTACGACGCCGACGGTAATCACCTGGCGACGAACTTCACCGACTACCTCGTGCCGACGGCGCTCGAAACGCCCACATGGGAGACCGACAAGACGGTCACGCCGAGCCCGCACCACCCGATCGGGGCCAAGGGCGTCGGGGAGAGCCCGAACGTCGGGTCGCCGGCCGCGTTCGTCAACGCGGTCATGGACGCGCTCGCCCCGCTGGGCGTGACGCACATCGACATGCCGCTCACGCGCGACAAGGTGTGGAGCGCGATCCAGGCGGCGAACGGATGAGGAGTCGCTGAGGGGCCGATGGCGTTCTTCGCCCGGCTCGCCGAGCTCGAGCGCGCGCACGTCGCCTTCGCGATCGCGACCGTCGTCGGCCGGCGCGCGCCGGTCAGCGCGCACCTGGGCGATCGCGCGTTGGTGCTGGCCGACGGGACGATGCACGGCTTCGTCGGCGGCTCGTGCTCGCGCGACCTGGTGCGGCGCGAGGCGCTGCGGGCGATTCGCGACGGGCGGCCGCGGCTGGTGCGCATCGTGCCCGACGAAGACGAGTTCGCCGGCGCCGGCGTGGAGGAACGCGAGGTCTCGGTGGTGCGCATGGGGTGCGCCTCCGAGGGGGCCGTCGAGGTCTTCGTCGAGCCGCACGTCCCGCTACGCGCGCTGGTCGTCGTCGGCGACGGTCCCGTCGCCGACGCCTTGTCGCGCTTGGCCGTGCAGGTGCGCTACGACGTGCTGCGCGTGGTGGCCGCCGACGAGTACGACGACCTCGACGCGACGCCGGGGGTGCGCGCGGTGCGGCTGGGCGATCTGGCCGACGAGCTGGCGCGCCGGGGCGCGAGCGCCTGCGCGCGGCTGACCGCCGTCGTCGCCTCGCAGGGCCACTACGACGAAGAGGCGCTGGCGACGCTGTTGGCCGTCGATCCGGCCTTCGTCGGCTTGTTGGCGAGCCGCAAGCGCGCGGCGTCCGTCGGCGCGTCGCTCGCGCTGCGCGGCGTGGCGCCCGACCGCGTGGCGCGCGTCCAGGCGCCGGTCGGTCTCGACCTGGGCGCGCGCAGCGCCGGCGACGTCGCGATCGCGATCCTCGCGCAACTGGTCGGCGTCGACCCGGGCGACGCGCCCGGCTACGAGGCGGCGTGCGCGCCCGCGCTGCGCGATCCCGTCTGCGGGATGGAGGTGGCGTTCGACGACCGGCACCCGCGCCACGAGCACGCCGGTCAGGTCTACGCGTTCTGCTGCGAGGGTTGCCGCACGGCGTTCGCCGCCGAGCCGGAGGCGTATCTCGTCGCCGGCGGCGCGACGTGACCGCCGACCGCATCGCCGAACGGTTCGCCGAACGGGGCTACGTCGCCACCGACGCGGTCGCGACCGCGCTCGAGCTGGCGCTGGTGCTCGAAAAGCCGCTGCTGATCGAAGGGCCGGCCGGCGTCGGCAAGACCGAGAGCGCGAAGGTGCTCGCCGAGGTGCTCGGCACCGAGCTGATCCGGCTGCAATGCTACGAGGGGATCGATGCGGCCAGCGCGCTCTACGAGTGGAACTACCCCAAGCAGCTGCTGCGCATCCGGCTGACCGACGGAACGCACGAGTCGGCGCGCGAGCGCGAGGCGGAGATCTTCGCCCGCGACTTCTTGCTCGAACGCCCGCTCTTGCAGGCGATCACGCGCGAACGCGCGCCGGTGCTGCTGGTCGACGAGATCGACCGGGCCGACGAGGCGTTCGAGGCGTTCTTGCTCGAGCTGCTCGGCGAGTTCCAAGTCACCATCCCGGAGCTGGGCACGATTCGCGCGCGCGCCAAGCCGGCGGTGATCGTCACCTCGAACCGCACCCGCGAGCTGTCCGACGCGCTGCGCCGGCGCTGTCTGTACCTGTGGATCGACTATCCCAGCGCCGAGCACGAGCTGGCGATCTTGCGAGTTCGGCTGCCGGGCATCGACGAGCGGCTCGCCGAGCAGATCGTCGCGTTCGTCGGCTGGCTGCGCGAGCAGCCGTTCCAAAAAGTGCCGGGCGTCGCCGAGAGCCTGGACTGGGCGCTGGCGCTCACCAAGCTGCACCGCGACGCGCTCGACGAAGCGACGCTCGAACGCACGCTGGGCTGCGTGCTCAAGGTGCGCGAGGACTGGGAGCTGTTTCGCGCGCAGCAGGCCCGTTGGATGCCGCTGCTGCGGCCCGATGCCGTGCCGGTACCGGTCGCGAAATCCGACTACGGGATCGGCAGCGTGCGCGCGAACCGCGCGTGAGCGCTCCCGCCGCGCTCAGCCGCGCCGTCGCCGAGTTCACCGCGCTGCTGCGCGGCGAGTACGGATTCGCCGTCGGGCAACTGGAGACGCACGAGGCGCTGCGCGCCGCGGAGCTGCTCGGGATCGGCGACGAGGTGCGCTTGCGGCACGCGTGGCGGCTGGTCTACAGCACGACGCGCGACGAGGCGGCGCGCTTCGACGAGGCGTTCGCCGCGTTCTTCCACGCGCCGCGCGGCGTGCGCCAACCGGCGCCGCGCGCGCGCCGGCCGCGCTCGCAGCCCGGCGAGAGCCGTGAGGGACGGCGGCAAACCGACGAAGGCGGTGACGCGGCCACCCGCTGGACCGAGCTGCGCGCGCGCTTCAGCCCGGGGATCGGACGCACGCCGCCGCCACGTCTGGACGCCGAGGGGATCGAGCGGATGTTGACGGTCGCTGAACGGCTCGTCGCTCGAGCGCGGCTGGTGCAAGCACGCCGCTGGCGCGCGGACCCGCGCGGGCCGCGCGTCGACGTGCGGCGGACCGTGCGCGCCAGCCTCGCGACCGGTGGCGAACCGCTCGCGCTGCGGCGCGCGGCGCACCCGTTGCGGCAGGCGCGCTTCGTCGTGCTGATCGACGGCAGCCGCTCGATGGCCGCGTACGCCGCGCCGATGCTGCGCTTCGCGCACGCGCTGGCGCGCCGTACCCGTCGCGCGCACGCGTTCGTGTTCTCGACCGCGCTGCGCGAGATCACCGAGCTGCTGCGCGACCCGCACCTGCCGCAGACCGGTTTGCCGATGTTGGACGACGCGTGGGGCGGCGGCACGCGCATCGGCGCGAACCTCGCCGCGTTCGCGCGCGGTCCGCACGCGCGCCGCGTGCGCGCCGACACCGTCGTGCTGATCTTCAGCGACGGGCTCGACGTCGGCAACCTCGACGCGCTCGAACGCGCGCTGCGCGCGCTGCGCGGGCGTGCGGCCGCCGTGCTGTGGCTCAACCCGCACGCCGGCGCGCCGGGCTTCGAGCCGGCTGCCGGCGGAATGCGCCGCGCGCTGCCGTACGTCGACGCGCTGCTGCCGGCGGCGAGCGACGCGGACTTCGCGGCCCTCCCGGCGGCCGTGGGGAAGCTGCTCTCGGCTTGACGGGCGGTTACGGTCGCGAGCGCGTCACCCGGTCCACGACGGCGCCGGCTTCGCCGAGATAGCCGGCCGGATCCAACAGCCGCTCCAACGATGCGCGATCGAGGACGGCGGCGATCGTCGCGTCGGCGGCGAGCGCGTCGAGAAACGCGACCTGCTCGTCGAGCGCGCGGGCGGCGGCCGCCTCGACCGCCGTGTGCGCCGGGCCGGCGCCGATCTTCTCGGCGAGCGCCATGGCGACGGCTTCGCTCACGATGAGGCCGCCGGTAAGATCCAGGTTGCGCCGCATGCGCGCGGTGTCGACCGTCATGCCCTCGGTCAGCGCGCGCGCTTGCGCGAAAGCCGCCGACGCGAGCACGACCAGCTCCGGCAGCGCGATCTCCTCGCTCTGCCAGGGACCGGTCGAGCGCTGGTGGTCGCCCGGCATGGCGGCGAGAAGCGTCGGCAAGAGCGCGTCGACGCCGCGCGCCGCCGCCAGCACGTACTCGCACGCGATCGGGTTGCGTTTGTGGGGCATCGCGCTCGATCCGCCGCGGCCGGGCGCTTGGGGCTCGAAGACCTCGGCGACCTCCGTTTGCATCAGCAGCATGACGTCGGTCGCGATCGTCGCGAGGCTGCCGCACACCAGCGCGATCGCGGCGGCGAGGTCGACGATGCGGCTGCGGTCGACGTGCCACGGCGCGTCGGGCGCCGCCAGGTCGAGCTCGCGCGCCAGCGCCAGCGTCACGTCGCGGCCGCGCGTGCCCAGCGATGCCAGGGTGCCGACCGCGCCGCCGAACTGCACGACCCGCGCGCGCTCGGCTGCGGCGCGCAGTCGTTCGCGGCCGGAGAGCAGCGGCGCGAGCCAGGTCGCGCAGACGTAGCCGAACGTCACCGGCAGCGCGTGCTGGAGGTGCGTGCGCCCCACCATCAGGTCGTCGCGATGCGTCTGCGCGCGCGCGGTGAGCGCCGCGACGACGGCGCTCAGGTCGGCCTCCAGCAGCGTGACGGCGTCGCGCAGCTGCAGCACGGTCGCGGTGTCGAGCACGTCCTGCGTCGTCGCGCCCCAGTGGACGTATCCGCCCGCGTCCGTGCCCGTCAGCGCGGCGAGCTGCTTCGTCAGCGGGACGACCGGATAGCCGACGTTCTGCGCCGACGCCGCCAGCGCCGTCAGGTCGATGCGTTCCGGATCGGCGGCCGCCGCGATCGCGTCCGCCGCCGCGCCGGGAATGACCCCGGCCGCGCCCTCCGCGCGCGCCAAGGCGACCTCGAACGCGAGCATCTTCGCGACGCGGTTGCGCGCCGAAAAGATCGCGCGCATCGCCGCCGTCCCGTAGAGCTCGCCGAAGAGCTCGTCTTGGCGCACGCGGATCAGACCGCGAGGAAGGCCGTCTCGCCCTCGCCTTGCAGCACGACGTCGAAGCGATACGTCGCCACGCCGCCGGCATCGGCGACGCGCTCGGCGATCAGCGTCGCGCGCACGCTCTCGTCGGCGATCGAGCGCAGCAGCGGGTCCGCCGCGTTGGCCTCGGCCAGGTCGCTGAAGTAGACGCGCGTCGTCAGCCGCTTGAGCAAACCGCGCGCGAACACCGAGAGGTTGACGTGCGGCGCTTGCTGCACCGCGCCCTCGCCCGGCAACGCGCCGGGCAGCACGGTGCGGAACGCGAAGCTTCCGTCGGGGCTCGTGCAGCAGCGGCCGAAGCCGCGGAAGTGCGGATCGCGCGCGCCGTTGCGATCGTCCTGCGGATCCGGATAGAAGCCGTTCGCATCGGCTTGCCACACCTCGAGCACGCCGTCCGGAACGATCTCGTGGTCGCCGTCGTAGAGGGTGCCCTCGATGCGGATCGGCGTCCCCGCCGCGCCTTCGCGCGTGAGGTCGGCCCAGGTCGGATGGTTGAGGCCTTCGCGGAAGAACGGCCCGACGGTCTGCGAGCTGGTGGGAATCGGCACTACCGGTTCTCCATCGGCGTCTCGTCGCGCCCGCGCATCACGATGTCCCACCGATAGCCCATCGAGTACTCGGCTTGGCTGAGATCGGGGACGTAGGTCGAGATCATCCGTTCGCGTGCCGCTTGATCGGCCACGCTGTGGTAGACCGGATCCCATGCCATCAGCGGATCGCCCGGGAAGTACATCTGGGTGATGAGGCGCGAGGCGAAGCCGGCGCCGAACACCGAGAAGTGGATGTGCGCGGCACGCCACGCGTTGTAGGTGTTGCGCCAAGGATATGCGCCCGGCCGAATCGTCATGAACCGCCAGCGACCCTCGTCGTCGGTGTAGGTGTGACCGACCCCGGTGAAGTTCGGATCGAGCGGCGCGTCGTGCTGATCTTCGCTGTGGTGGTAGCGGCCGGCGGCGTTGGCCTGCCAGAACTCGATCAGCGTGTTGCGCAGCGGACGGCCGTCCTCGTCGAGGACGCGGCCCTCGACGGTGATGCGCTGCCCCATCGCCTCCGGAGCGCCTTCGCGCACGCGCGTCAGGTCGACGAGCGGCGCGCCGGGCCACTGCTCGGCGAACGAGGGACCGGTGATCTCCGAGAGCGTGTGGGGAACGGCGATCAGCTCCCGCTTCGGATGCCGTTTGATCGTGCTCGTGTAGTCCGGCCAGTCGTACGGCGGCTGCGTTCCCGGCGGTTCGGGGGCGAACCGCCGGCGTGCGGGTGCGATCACGAGGGATTCTCCTTGTCCATTTCGGCGTAGACCTCGGCGGCGTGGTGGAACGCCGAGTTGGCGGCGGGGAAGCCGGCGTAGACCGCGACCTGCATCAGCGTCTCCTTGACCTGCTCCTTGGTCGCGCCGGTGTTGCGCGTGGCCCGCAAATGCAGGCGGAACTCTTCCCAACGCCCGAGCGCGGCGGTCATCGCCAGCACCAGCAGGCTGCGCACCGGGCGGTCGAGTCCGGGTCGCGTCCAGATGTCGGCCCACGCATGCTCGGTGACCAGCGTCTGGTAGTCGCGGTTGAAGTCGGTGGCGTTTTGCAGCGAACGGTCGACGTGCGTCGTGCCGAGCACCTCGCGCCGGACTTCGAGACCGCGCTCGAACTTGTCGCTCGTGCTCAACGCGCGGCCTCCACCGCGCGCGTCGGCTCGGCGAGGAAGGCGTTGAGCAGCCGGTTGACCCGATCGGGCTGCTCGACGTTGAGCAAGTGACCGGCGTCGTCCACCACCACGAACTGCGAGCTGGCGATCGCGGCGTGCAGCGTCTGGCCGCGTTCGACGGGTGCGGCTTGGTCCTGCGCGCCCGAGATGATCAGCGTCGGCGTCGTGATACGCGCGTCGTCGGCGCGCAGGTCGGCGTCGCGCACGGTCTTGCAGCCGTCGATATACCCGGGCTGCGGCGTGCGCACGAGCATGTTGCGGAAGCCGGCGATCGTGTCGGCGCGGTCGCGGTGGGTCGAGGGGGCGAACCAGCGCTGCATCGTGCCGTCGGCGATCGCTTCGATGCCGCCCGCCTCGACGCTGGCGATGCGCGCGTTCCAGATCTCCGGCGTGCTGAGCTGGTTGCCGGTCGCGCACAGGACGAGCGCTTCGAGGCGCTCCGGGTGCGTCGCGGCCAGCCGTTGGCCGATCATGCCGCCGATCGACAGCCCGACGTAACGGACGCGACCGATGCTCAGCGCTTCGAGCAGCTCGACGACGTCCTGCGTGACCGCGTCGATCGTCGGCCGCGGCGTGCCGGGCGTGATCGAGGTGAGGCCGTGCCCGCGCATGTCCAGCCGCAGGACCCGATAGCGGTCGCAGAGTGCGCCGACGTTGTCGTCCCACAGGTCGTACGACGTGCCCAGCGAGTTGCCGAACACGATGACCGGCGCGTCGGCCGGCCCGGTGAGATCGTAGTGAACGACTAGATCGTCGACTCGAACGAAGGGCATCCGTCGGGCTCCTCTCCTCGTAGCCAGTGGTCGGTCGCGTTGCGGACGTGTTCGCGGGCCAGCCGCTCGGCGGCCGCGGCGTCGCCGGAACGGATCGCGTCGAGGATGCGCGTGTGCTCGCTCGCGGAGACCGACAGGCGCCGTCCCTGATCTTGCATGCGCATGTAGACGACCTCGGACGACATGCGCACCAGCGGGATGAAGCCCTGCAGCCGCAGATGTCCCGTCGCCTCGACGATCTTGGTGTGGAAATCGGCGTTCGCGACCAGGTAGCTGTGCTTGTCGCGCGGCGCGATCGCCCGCATCTGCTTGGCCAGCGCCTGCAGCTCGCGGTCGACCGCGGGCGGGAGGCCGCGCTCGGCGGCCAGCCGGGCCGCGAGCCCGTCGACCATCTCGCGCACGTCCATGATCTCGCGCGCGTCGCGGTCGTCGAGCGCGACCACCGAGGCGGCGCCGCTGGCGGCGATGGTGACGAAGCCCTCTTGCTCGAGCGCCAGCAGCGCTTCGCGCAGCGGCGTCCGGCTGACGCTGAGTTGGCGAGCGAGGTGCTCTTGGCGCAGCACGGTCCCGGGCGCCAGCTTGCCTTCGAGGATCAGGCGGCGCAGTTGGTCGACGATCCCCTCCTTCATGCGCGGCGCGCGGCTGACGGCGATCGGCGTGACGACGTCGAGCGTGCGATCGTCGTCGCTGGTCAGACGTTTCACGTCGGTGCTCCTTGGGCGAGCAACGGCAAGATCTCGGCCCGCAGACGGTCTTTCGCCACCCGCATCGTCGGGGTGAGCGGGAACGCGTCGCGAAACACGACGCGCAGCGGAACTTTGAAGGGCGCCAGCCGCTCGGCGCACCAGGCGCGCAACGTCTCCTCGTCGGCCGTGCCGTCGGGCTCGAGGATCACGCAGGCCACGACGTCCTCCTCCGAGAGACTCGAGGGCACGCCGATCACGGCGGCTTCGCGCACCGCCGGGTGCAGCTCCAACACGTCTTCGACCTCCCGCGGTGCGATGTTTTCGCCGCGGCGGCGGATCATCTCCTTATAGCGGCCGACCAGGATGACGTCGCCGTCCGGGTCGACGAAACCGGCATCCCCGGTGTGCAGCCAGCCGTCGGCCAGCGTGCGGGCGCTGATCTCGGGAGCGTTCCAATAGCCCGGCGTCATGGCGGGATTGCGGAACTGCAGCTCGCCGACCTCGCCGTTGCGCGCGACGGCTCCGGCGGGCGTCACGATGCGCAGCTCGTTCTCGATCACGCCGGTGGGATGCTGCCGCGCGCGGCCGATGCTGCCGGCTTTGTCGCGCGACGTCGCGCTCTCGATCGTGCCGAAAGTCGTCTCCGACATCCCGAAGCCGGTCACGATGCGCACGCCGAAGCGCGCCTCGAAGGCGCGGTTGGCCGGCGGCTCCAGCGCGGGCGCGGCGTAGATCGTGCGCAGCGAGCCCGGCACGAACAGATCGTCCGGCTGTTTGGCGAGGATCGCGAGCATGGCGCCGATCAGGTTGACCTCGGTGACGTCGAGCTCGGCCGCGTCACGCCAGAACGTCGAGGCGCGGAACTTCTCGCCGACGTGCATCGGGTAGCCGCTGGCGAGCGCCGTCATCAGCGAATACGCCTCGGCGTTGATGTGGAAGAAGGGCAGCACGCACCACAGGCGCTGTGGGCCTTCCAGGCGCAGCCACGTCGGCATCGACTGACCGGCGCCGGCGTACGCGAGGTGGCGAACCTGCGCGCCCTTCGGACGGCTGGTCGTGCCCGACGTATAGACGATGGCCGCGACGTCGTCGGGCGAGACTGCGGCCGGGGCGATCGGATCGGCTCCCGCGCCGATGAGCCCCAGCCCGAGCGCGGCGTCCAGACCCGCCAGCGGGATCGTCGTGCCGAGCGCGCCACCGCCGTAGCCGAGAGCGTCGTCGCCCGCGGCGAGCAGCACCATCGACGGGCGCAGATCGTCGAGCAGATACGCGAACTCGGGCTCGGTGAGGGCGGGATTGGTGGCCGCCGGGATCGCCCCGGCGTGGATGGCGCCCAGCCACGCTTCGATGGTCGCGATCGTGTTGGCGCCGCGAATCAGGA
Organism: Candidatus Sulfotelmatobacter sp.; assembly: GCA_035504415.1. NCBI lineage: Bacteria > Pseudomonadati > Acidobacteriota > Terriglobia > Terriglobales > Candidatus Korobacteraceae > Candidatus Sulfotelmatobacter > Candidatus Sulfotelmatobacter sp. The sequence goes on from DATJRY010000019.1 coordinate 115,355, forward strand.
TGCGCTGGCCCGGGACGACGCCGTGGTTGCGCAACCAGCCGGCGATGCGCGCGGTCCGGTCCGCCGTTTGCGCGAACGTACGCGCGTCGGCGGCGGTGCTCAGGAACGGCGCGGACCCGAACCGCTCGGCGGCCGCCGCCACGAGTCCGGAAACCGTGAGCGGGGCATTTTGTATCCTGGAATCCAAGATGCCCTCGGGTTCGGCAGGGCCAGGAAGTTGACCCTCTCAACGGACGAATGCGCGGCGCCGAGGGGAAAGCCCTTGGCCCGGCGCACGGAGCCGGCGATGCGAACCGTGCTGGTCGCGGGCGCCGCGGGCGGGGTCGGCGAGGGGATCGTCCGACAAGTGCTGTTGCGCTGCCCCGAGCTGGTGCTGATCGCGACGTCGCGCTCGCAAGCGCGGCTGGACGCGCTGCGCGAGCGACTGGGGCCGGTCGACCTCACGCGGCTGCGCACGCTCGTCGGCGACGTCGCCACCGCGCAGCGCGCCGAGGCGCTTGACGCACAGATCGCGCACGAGTTCGGCCCGCTCGACGTCGCGATCGCCTCGCTCGGCGGCTGGTGGGAAGGCGGGCCGTTCTTGGACGTCGATCCGCCGACGTGGGACGCGGTGATGCACGAGATGCTCGGCACGCACGTCCACTTCGCGCAGACGTTCGTGCCGCGCTTGGCACGGCGCCCGGGCAGCATGTATCTCGGCATCGGCGGCGGCGCCGCGATCACGCCGGTGCCGAATGCCGGCCTCGTCTCGATCGCCGGCGCGGCGCAGGCGATGCTCACCCGCGTGCTGGCGGCCGAGATGACGGACGTGCGGATCGTCGAGCTGATCGCGAACGGCCCGGTGCGCACCTACGAGTCTCCGCCCGACGCACCGGCGGATTGGATCAGCGCCGACGACGTCGGCGCCGTCGTGGCCGCGCTCGTCGCGGGGGACACACCGAGCTGGCCCGCGCTGCGCAAGCGGGGCCCGCTCGTGATTATGGATCCCCTCGCAGATCGTCGCCGATGACGGCGACGGTGGTGCGCCCGCGGAATCCGCACCGTTCCGCTCGCCGTATCGCTCTGCGGTCGACCGGACATTCGGCGTGGCGGAAGCGCCCCGACATGGGTATCTCTCACCGAGACGGCAGCTCGCCGGAGGAGGATCCATGGATCGGTCGGATGTTCAGCGTGCGGCGCAAGGGATGATGCGCGTTTCCGGGTCGATGGTGCGCGCGCAAATCGACGCACGCGCGGAGTTGTTCGGCAAACAGCTGACCGCGGTCGGCGCCGAGCTGCGGCGCGTCTCCGCGGACATGCGGCAGAATCCGAACGTGCCGGGTGGCGCCGAGCTGACGGCGCGCGGCGCCGAGCTGGCCGAACGCGCGGGCGCGTACTTCGAGGCCGCCGACAGCGAGCGGATGATCGCGGATGCCGAGCACTTCACGCGCAAGCGTCCGCTGGTCGCGGCCGCGGCGGCGGCCGCCGTCGGCTTCGCGGCCTCGCGCATCCTCAAAGCGGCCGCGACCCGCCGTTATCACGAATCGACCGAAGGAGCCCGCTGACATGGATGCCGAGACGCTGAAGGACGAGATCCCCGAGCAGAGCTACGCCGGGATTCGCGGACGGATCGAAACGGTGCGTGGCACGATCGTCACGGCGATGCGCGGAGCGAGCGGTACGGTGACGAGCACCGTCTCGGACGCGGGCACACGCGTCACCCGTGCGCGCGACGAAGCCTCGCAGCGCGGTCGAAAGATGGCGCAAGCCGTCGCCGAGAATCCCCTCGGCATCACGCTCGGGGCGCTGGCCATCGGGTTCCTGGTCGGCCTGCTGATCCCGGTCACGGAGATCGAACGCGAGCGGGTCGGCAAACCCGTGCGCGACGCGGCCACGCAGCGCACGCACGCGGTCATGGAGAACGCGGTCGAAGCCGCGCGCGAGATCGTGCGCGACACGCTACAAGCCGCGCGCTCGTCAGCGCAGGCGCACGGCGCGACGATGGCGCGCCAAGCGTTGGACGGCGCGCCGTTCGCCGCCGGGGACGTCAAAGAGGTCTGAGCGTTACCAGCGCTTGAAGGCGCGTTCCGCGAGCTCGCGCTCGAGTTGGTCGGTCATGACCGCGCCGGCCAGCGAGTTGTCCTCGCGGTGCGTCAGGCGCGTCCAGGCCTGGGAAACGGTGTGGGCGGCGGTGCGAAACGCGTCGCCGATCGAAGCCGTGCGATCGCGGCGAATCGTCTGTTGCATGGTGCAAGCGTAGCAGGGTTCACCTGGCCGCGCAGTGAGGATAGTCGTTATCGGCCACGCCGATCAAGGACGATTCTTGCGCCCGCGACGCATCGTGGCTGAAAGCATCTGCGTGCCGATCAGCCTTCGCCCAGGCTGATCCGGCCCCAGAGCTGCGCCGAGTCACCAGCCGGCGGCTTGCCCAACGTCATGTGCCGCAGACGCCGGCTCGCAGCGAACCCCCGGGCGGCCAGGAGCTCCGGGCCGGCCGCGTTCGTCGACGGGAGATGAATGCGGCGGGGCGCGCCGGATCGCAACGCCAGGGCCGCGTCGATGACGGCTTCGGCCGCTTGGGGGTTCGGGGCCGCGATCGGGCCGATCAGATCGTGGGGCCGAGCCATCGCGAACGCGCCGCCGCCTCCGACAAAAGCCACCGTTTCCGGCTCTTCGATCAAGGAAGCGAGCCGCCAGCCGCGATCGGCGCCGAACGCGCGCCGGTCGAGCGCCGTCATCGCGTCGAGGTCGGCGCTCGTCGCGCGGCGCACGGTGCCGTCGGGCGTTCCCACCGGATGCGCCTCACCGGCATATACCACCGTCTCGCCGTCGTCGACGAAGCCGAACGATGCATAGAGCGGCGCGCCCATCGCCGTCGCGTCGAGCCGCCACGGCAACCGGCGCGCTTCGCCCCACGCCAACATCGCCGCGAACAGTGCGCGCGCGATGCCACGCCGGTGCATCGCGGGATCGACGCCCATCATCGAGACGTACGCGACCGTCTCGTAGTCGATCGCGAACACGCAGCCGACCGGGGCTGCGCCGTCGTCGGCGACGAACGAGGCGACCTGCGGCGCGCGCAGGTACGACGCCAGCCGATCGACCCACGACGAGGGACGGCCGTACGCCGCCTGCAGCACGCGGTCGAGCGGCGCGACGTCCGCCGGCCGCAGCTCGCGAATCTGCATGCGGCAGCTCAGATGAGCGAGATGGTTTCTTTCGGCCGCGGACGCGCCGCGATCGCCGCGTCGAGCTGCCGCGCCAAGCGATCGATGATCGGGTCGTCGATCTCCTCGACGCGGCCCGAGTCGGCCAGCGCGACCAGGTTCGGATCGATCGGCATACGCGCGAACACCGGCGCCTGCGCCAGCTCCGCGACCTGATCGGCGTACGAGGGCCCGAAGACCTCGTAGCGTTTCCCGGTGTCGGGCGCGACGAAGTACGACATGTTCTCGACCACGCCGACGATCGGTTTCTTCAACTGGTGCACGAGGTTCGCGGCCTTGCGCACGATCATCGTCGCCAGCTTCTGCGGCATCGTGACCAGCACGATCCCGTCGACGGCCAGCGACTGCAGCACCGTCAGCGGCGCGTCCGACGTCCCCGGCGGCAGGTCGATCAGCAGATAGTCGAGATCGCTCCACAGCGCCTGCTCGTAGAACTGGCGGATCACGCCGGAGAGGATCGGGCCGCGCCAGATCATCGCCGTGTCTTCCTTGTCCGTGAGCAGGTTCGAGCTGACGACTTCGATCGCCGAGCGCGTCACGGCCGGCACCATCAACGGCTTGGGCTGCTGGCCGGGCGGCGTCGAGGGGTCGGACTCGAGCAGCAGCGGTTCGGTCAGCCCGAACAACCGCGGGATCGACGGCCCCGTTATGTCGGCATCCAGAATGCCGACTTTCTTGCCCATGCGCCGCAGGCCGACCGCGAACAGCGCCGTCGTCAGCGACTTGCCGACGCCGCCCTTGCCCGACATGACCGGGACCACCGCGCCGAACTTCGCGCGGCGGGTGAACTCCCCGGGCGCGCGCCGCTGCGGGGTGCGGTCCTCGTTGGCGATGGTCGGAATGCGACCGGAAAGGCGGGCCTGCGTGAGCGCCGCGACGATCGGCTCGACGCGCAGCCCGTGGGCGTTCGCGCCTTGGCCGATCGTCTCGTACTTGTTGACGCCGCAGCCCGCGCAGTGCAGGCCGAACTGCGTGAGCACGTCTTCCGCGATGGGGAAGGCCGCGACCAGCTCGCTGATGTTGGTGTTCGGGGTGATCTCGATCGATGCGGTCATAGGGAAGCGGGAGGTCCAATCTCGGATGGCGGAAGCGCGAGGGAAGCTCCTCGCTCCAAGACCCGCTTGCGGAGGACGATGGTTGACGCGCTGATCGTGGGCGGCGGCCCGGCAGGCCTGGCAGCCGCCCTCTACCTCGTCGAGGCCGGCCGCAGTCCGGTCGTCTTGGAGAAGCGACCGGTTCTGGGCGGCAAGCTCTCGTCCTGGCGCGACGCCGACGGTGACGTCCTCGAGACGGGGTTGCACGCCTTCTTCGGCGGCTACGCGCGGCTCCATGCGCTGTTGGCCAAAGTCGGAATCGCCGACCGCGTCCGGTGGCAGCCGCACACGCTGACCTGGGCGATGCCGCCGCACTTCTCGCCGCGCTGGAACGGCCAGGCCGTCTACGAGGAGTTCCGCTTCGTCGACGCGCCCTCGCCGTTCAACGGCATCGGCGCCGTGCTCAACGCGCGCTACGTCTTCAACGCGTGGGAGAAGGTGCTGTTCGCGAGCGGCACGCTGCCCGTTCTGCTGCGCGATCACCGCTACGCCGAGCGCCAGGACGATCTGAGCTACGCGCAGTGGCACCGCAAGCGCGGGATGTCCGAGCACATGCTGCGCACGTTCTTCGCGCCGATGGCCCTGGCGCTCAACTTCACCCCCGTCGAGGCGATCTCCGCGACGGCGATGCTGCGCGTCATGGCCTACTTCGCCTCGACCCGCAACGCCAGCCGCGCGGGCTTTCTCGACGGACCGCCCGGACCGCGCTTCGTCGACCCGCTTGCCGACCACGTCCGCCGCGGCGGCGCGACCGTCGAGACCAGCGCGGGCGTGGCCGAGCTGCTGTTCTCCGGCGATCGCTGCACCGGCGTGCGCACCCGCGACGGGCGCACGATCGAGGCCGAGCAGGTCGTGCTGGCGACGCCCATCCACGACGCGCGCCGCCTACTCCCGACCGATCTGTTGCGCGCGCCCGCACTGCGCGGCGTCGCGACGCTCGAGAGCGCGCCGGTCATCAACGCGCACCTGTGGTTCGACCGGCCGGTCTCGCCGTTCACCAACCTGATGTTCGCGCCGGGAACGATTCTGAGCGTGCACGCGGACCTCGGGCAGGCCTCGCCGGGCTACGGCTGGCGCGACCGCTCCTTCATCGAAGCGTGCGTCGCGCCGGCCGACGAGCTGATCGCGCAGGACGACGAGACGGTGATCGCGCGCGTGCTGGACGATCTGGGCAGGCTCTATCCGGCGGCGACGCGCGAGCGACTGGTCAAGGCGAAGCTCGTCCGCGTTCCGCGCAGCGTCTACCGCGCCAGTCCGGGCGCGGAACGGCTGCGGCCCGGTGTCCGCACGCCGGTGCGCAACCTGTTCCTGGCCGGCTGTTACGTCGACACCCAGTTCCCGGCCAGCGTCGAGGGCGCGGTGCGCAGCGCCCGCATGGCGGTCGACGCGTTGCTGGCGGAGTCGCATGCGCGCGCGTGAGGTCGATCCGGTCGACGCGTGCCGCGCCATCGCGCGCCGGCACTCGAAGACGTTCTACTGGAGCTCGCTGTTCCTGCCGGCCGTCCGCCGGCGCGCGGTGTGGGCCGTCTACGCGTTCTGCCGCCGGGCCGACGACATCGTCGACGACGACGCGCCGGTCGCGCAGCGCGAGGCCGCGCTCGACCGGTGGGAGCGCGCGGCGCGCGACGCCTTCGCCGGCCGACCGAACGAAGATCCGGTCCTGATCGCGCTGGCGGGCGCGGTCGCGCGCTTCGGCGTGCCGCTGGCGCCGGCGCTGGCGCTCCTGCGCGGCGCGCGCCAGGATCTGCGCATCCAGCGCTACGCGTCCTACGAGGACTTGCGCGAGTACTGCGATCTGGTCGCCGCCACCGTCGGGCAGCTGGTGCTGCCGATCCTGGGCGCGCGCGACCCGCGTGCCGAGCGCTATGCGACGGCACTGGGACGGGCGATGCAGATGACGAACATCCTGCGCGATGTCGGTGAAGACGCCCGCCTGGGCCGCGTGTACCTGCCCGCCGAGGACCTGCGACGGTTCGGATACTCCGAGGAGGCGATCTTCGCCCATGCGCTCGACGATCGGTTCGTCGCGCTGATGCGGTTCGAGATCGCGCGCGTGCGCGAGCTGTACGCGCAGGCCGAGCCGGGCGTCGCGATGCTCGAGCCCTCCTCGCGCTTCACCGTCGGCGTCGCGCTCTCGCTCTACCGCGCGATCCTCGAGCGCATCGAGGCCAACGGCTACGACGTCTTCGGCCGGCGCGCCTACGTGCCGCTGCGCGGCAAGCTGCTCGGCGCGCTGAGCATCGCGCTGGCCCGATGAGCGAACGCCCCGTGCGCGAACCGCATGCGATCCGAATCGTCGAAGACCGCTGGACGACGTTCCGCCACGTCATCGAGGCGGTCGCCATCATCGCGGCCGGGTTGTGGGCGTTCTACACGTTCGTCTACCAAGAGAAGATCAAGCCCGCCGGCGAGCCGGCCGCGCTCGACCCCACCATCCTCGTGCAACGGGTCGGCCACGACGCCAAGCGCGAAGTGCTCCGGGTGACCGTGCAGTGGCGCAACACCGGCCAAACGGAGATCGACATCGCCGCCGACGGGTGGAACCTGTACGGTGAGCGCTACGGCCCGCGCCCCGTTCACCATACCGTCGATCAGGACGGGAACCTGCGCGACGAGACGAACGCGCTGCCGATCGTCTCGCGAACGCTGCTGCGCGCGTACGGCCAACTGCGCGACGCCGCGGTCGGCGGGCTCACCGGCGACCATATCGTGATCGAGCCGGGGACGACGACGACGTACGACGACCCGGGCGGCGACGTGATCGTCCCGCGCGGACGCTACGACGTCATCGACGCCGAGATCATCGGCGTTCCGGTCAAGACGCCGGTTCGCCGCAAGGTGCACATCACGATGACGCGCAGCTCGCGGGGCGGCGTCTGGTTTCGGTCCAACGAGGTGACCTCTTCGGACACGCGGTCGAGCACGTCCCTGATTCCTTAGACGGGCGAAACGGCGGCGGCGCCGCCGACCAGCGTCTCGTAGGCGGCTCGCAGCGTGGCGGCGGTGACGGCCAGACCGAGCTGTTCGTCGGCGGTTCGTTCGACCGAGTGGCGCTCGCGCACGCCGTCGCGGCCCAGCGCGCACGGGAGCTCGAGCACGACGTCGCCGACCGCGTACGATCGCGGCGCGGTGGCGCAGACCTCTTGGACCTCGCCGCGATCGCTCAGAATGGCCGCGACCACCTGCACGACCCGGTCGGCTTGGTCGCGGCGCGGGCCGCCGACACCGACGATGCGTTCGCTCGAGCGGGTGGAGACGTCGATCGCGATGCGCGTCGTCAGCGCGGCCGGCGGGGACGCGATCACCAGCACGGCGTGCGGCACCGCTTCGTCCAGGCGGCGCACCACCCAGGCGACCGACGGCGCGTTGCGCGCGGCGGCGGCGACCAAGTTCTCGGCGTCGAGCGCGAACGATCCGGTCGCCAGCACGACGACGTCGGCGTTGACCCGGGCGGCGTCGGCCGGCTCGACGACGGCGACCCGTATGGGGAGCGCCGCGAGGGCGGTCTGAAATGAGGCGGCGACGCAACCGTGGCCGACGACTGCGACGCGAGCGGGCTGGGGGGTCATTTCACGGGAGGATCGCACGGCGCGCTGTCCGCGCGCTTACGAATCGGGCGATGTCTCGCGCGAGAAGGCGAACGCGAGCGCCGAGAGCGCCGCGATCGCGAGCCAACCGATCAAGCCTTCGGGGACCGGTCCGCTCGTCGCGGCCGGCACGTGTGGCGTATTCGAGTCAGTCGCGAGCTGGAAGACGTAGGCCGCCACGTCGTTGAGGTCCGCGTCGCTGAGCTGCTGGGTGGTGAAGGGCGGCATCTCGTCGGGGCCGATGCGAATCGCCTCGGCGACCTGCGTGATGCTGGTGTGGTGCAGGTTCGGCGCCCAGTAGTCGCCGCCCAGCGGCGCGCCCTCGGCGGCGACGCCGTGGCAGTGCTCGCAGTTCTGTTCGAACAGCGTGCGGCCGCGGGTTGCATCGCCGATGACGACCTGGGGGATCGCGGGGCCGCCCGGCGCCACCGCCGCGATGTAGGCCTCGATGTGCGCGATCGTCGCCGGCGGGAGCTGTACCCGGCGGTCGCCGATCTCGACGTTCGGATCGGCGGCCGGCATGCGCCCCGTCTGCAGCATGAAGTCGACGGTGGCCGCGCCGACGCCGACGAGCGGCGGCCCGCCGAGGCCGCCGTGGAGATCGGCACCGTGACACGACGAGCAATGTTGCGCGTACGCCAGCGCGCCGGCGGCGTCGGGCGCGGGCGTCGCGGTGGCGAGGATCGCCGCCAGCAGTAGCGTCACGTCGCCAGCCGCCGTTCGCGCGCGCCCCAGTCGCCGACGCACCACAGCAGTGCCAGGAACAACGGGACCCCGCCGCCCAGCCACATCACCGTCCCGGCGTCGCGCTGGTCGGCCAGCGCGCCGGGCATCGCCGCGTAGTGCGGATACAGGACGTGGCGCGCGACGTAAAACGCGAAGCCGAGGAACGCGCAGGTCGGCATCGCGAGGAACAGCGTCATGATGCGCAGCGGGTGCGAGGGCGCGTGCGGCGCCGGCGCGACGGCCAGGATCGGCGTCCAGAACAGCAGCGCGGCGGTCAGGTAGAGCGCGTGCTCGAACGCGTGCACGTTCTCGTTCTCGAGCGCGGCCTCGTAGAGCGGCGAGAAGTGCGTGCCGTACAGCACCGCGAGGAAGAGGACCAGTGCGACGATCGGGTGCGTCAGCCAGCGCACCGGCGCGGAGCGCATCACCCGCGCCAGCGTGCTCGCCTGGCGCGCCGGCAGCGCCGCCAGCGCCAGCCGCAGCGGCGCGCCCAGCAACAGCAGCGGTGCGGCCAGGCCCGTCAGCAGCAGATGCTCGGTCATGTGCCACGAGAACGAGGCGTCGGCGAGCCGGTCGACCGGGCCCGTCAGCGCGAGCGCGATGACCACCAGACCGCTCGCGAACGCGACGATCGCCCACCGCGAGAACGACCGTCCGCGCGCGTGCGCGCGTGCCAGGCCCCAGCCGTAGAGGCACGCGGCGAGCAGCAGCAGCGCGGCGATCGTCACGTCGTCTCCGGTTCGCGTTCGTCGAAGCCGCCCTGCGCGTTGCGCACCAAAGCGACGACGCGCTCGCGCTCACGACCGTACCGCGCACGCCGCGCGGCCAGCTCGCGCGCGAACGTGGCGGCCGCGACGCCGGCCAACAGGCTGCCGAACGGAAACAGGATGCGATAGAACCAGACCACCGCGACGACCGGCATGTGCAGCGCCTGCGCGAACTGGTCGTCGCTGGCGGCCAGCGTCAGCACGACGGCCGCGGCCAGGAGCGTCACGCCGACGCCGACGCGTCGCGGCGCCAGGCTGGGCGGAACGAGCACGTCGTGTTGCGTCGCCTCGTCGTGCGTCCAGCGGCGATCGATCCACGGCCACGTGTAGAGGAAGGCGAACGCCAGCGTCGGCAGCAGGACCCCGGGCCAGAAGACCGGCGGGATCGGATGCCCGAAGATGCGCAGCTCGGTCGAGGGCCCCAAACGCAGCCCACCGTCGAGGAAGGCCGCGTACCAGTCGGGCGTGGCGGGATTCGGGACCGTCCAATCGTGATAGGGCCCGTACTGCGCGATCGGGTTGATCTCGACCAGCGTCGCCAAGAGCACGATCACGGCGACGGTGGCGGCGAACGCGGCCAGCGTGCGCAGCGCGTAGTCGGGCCAAAAGCGGCGGCCGACGACGTGCGCCGGATCGCGCACGAACTGCGTGTGCTTCTGGTAGACGAGCAGACCGAGGTGGAGCGAGAGCAGCGCCGCGATCGTCACCGGCAAGAAGTAGACGTGGATCGTGTAGAGGTGCGGGAAGAGCAGCGGTCCCGGGTAGGCGCCCCCGTTGAACACCTCGGCCACCCAGCCGCCGACGAAGGGGACCGACTCGGTGACGCTGTCGGCGATGCGCAGGCCGGTTCCGGAGAGCGCGTCGTTCGGCAACGAGTAGCCGGTGAAACCGGTCAGCGAGGCCAGCACCAGCATCGTCAGACCGATGACCCAATTGACTTCACGCGGCGCGCGGTACGCGGCGGTGAAGAAGATGCGGCCCATGTGCACGACGATCGCGGCGACGAAGACGTCGGCGCTCCAGTGGTGCACCTGGCGGATCAGGTAGCCGACCGGGGTCGCGCGCGTCAGCGCGGCGACCGAGTCGAAGGCGCGGTCGGGCGCGTCTTGATAGACGAAGGTGAGCCAGATGCCGGTCGCGACGAGCAGGATGAACGCGTAGAGCGCGAACTCGCCCAGATAGAACGACCAGTGGTCGGGATAGATCTTGGCCAGCACGAAGCGTACCGCCGCGTTGGTGCCGAAGCGGTCGTCGAAGAAGCGCGCGGTACGGCGCACGATCACAGCGTGCGCCACCAGGTGTCGGGCCCGACCGGTGCGTCGAAGTCGCCCTCGGCGACCAGGTAGCCCGCCGCGTCGGTGCCGAGCGGCAACTGCGGCAGCGGGCGCGGCGCGGGGCCCGAGACCGGACGCGCGCCGTCGGTCACGTCGAACACCGACTGATGGCACGGGCAGTAGAGCTGCTGCGAGACGCGGCGATAGATCGCGACCGGACAGCCCGCGTGCGTGCAGATCTTCGAGTAGGCGACGTTGTGCTGCTCGTCGAGCCGGATCAGCACCGCGGCCGTCTCGGGCGCGTCGACCTTGCCCTCGGGGAAGACGGTCTCGATGCCGCCGACGGCCAGATCCGTCGGCCGCAGCGGCGTTCCGGCCGGGCTGACCAGGCGCGTCCCGCGCGCCCATGCCTGCGGGCGCTGGTCGTTCCAGCGCTGCAGCGCCAGCAGCGGGACGACGCCGAGCAGTGCGAACGCGCCCAGCGTCACGCCCCACATGCGGTTGAAGACGCCGCGGCGCGAGACGACGTCCTCCGGCAGCGGCGCCAGATCGAGCGTCGGTCCGCGCGCATGGCGCGGCTCGGTCAGGTCGTTCGGCGCGTGCAGCGCGACGGCGGCGGCGCCGGCCGCGACCGCGACGGCGGCGCACGCGATGACGGTGGCGGCGCCCAGCAGCGCCGGACTGGCGTGCAGCGCCGCCGCGACGATGCAGCCCACGACCGCCAGCACGGCGAGGATCAGGGTGGCGCGCGTCATCGGATCAGGTAGATCGTCGACCACACCGCGAGCCAGACGATGAAGACGAAGTGCCAGTAGTACGCGATCGCCTCGACGCCGGCGTGGGCGTCGCGCGTGAAGGCCGGCTTGCCCAAGAACAGCGTGAGGGCGAAGAGCAGGATCGCGCCGGCCAGGACGTGCGCGAGATGCGTGCCGGTCAGGCAGTAGAAGAGCGTCCCGTAGGCGTCGGTGTTCACCTTGAAGTTCGAGCGCGACCAGTCGTCGAGCGCGATATAGGCGAAGCCGAGCGCGAAGAACAGCGTGAGCACCAGCATCGCGCGCGCGACGACGCGGCGGCCGCGGCCGGCCGCGACCTGCGCGATCCCCATCGTCACGCTGCCCAGGCCCAGCAGTATGGTGCCGAAGGTGGCCGTCGCGACGTCGAGCTGCGCCCCCACCGGCGGCCAAGTGCTCGCCTGCCCGCGCAGGTCGTAATACGCGGCCAGCAGTCCCGCGAACAGCATCGACTCGGACGCGAGGAAGATGACGACGCCGAACACGAGGGGATGCGCGCGTACCGGCAACGGTCGCATGGCGTTCCCCTACCCACGCGTTCACGCGACGAAAACCGGGGTACGAGACCGGCGTGCACGGTCATGTGTGGCCCGCTGCCGTCACCACGCAGGCGTCGGCGATGACCTCGGATTGGGTGTTGTTCATCGCCTGCGGTGCCGGCGTTGCGCTGCTGGTCTGGGGGCTGATCCTATTCGCCGTGTTCCGCTGGCGCGTGCGGTCGTCGGACGACGGCGGGCTGCCGCCGCAGTTCAGCTCGAACAACGTGCTCGAGATCAGCTGGACGCTGATCCCGCTGGCGCTGGTCATCGCGCTGTTCGTGTTCACCTACCGGGTCGAGGCGCGGGTCGAGGCCGTCACCCCGCGGCCGGCGGTCTCCGTCGACGTGACCGGGTTCCGCTGGGGCTGGACGTTCGCGTACGCGGGCGGCCCGACGATCACCGGGACGGCGCTCGCGCCGCCGCAGCTGGTGCTCCCGGCCGGCGAGACGACGCGCATCTCGATCACCTCGAGCGACGTCAACCACGCGTTCTGGGTGCCGGCCTTCCTGTTCAAGCGCGACGCCATCCCCGGGCTGGTGACGACCTTCGACCTGCGGCCGGTCGAGACGGGCACGTTCCAGGGGCACTGCGCGGAGTTCTGCGGCCTGCAGCACGCGCTGATGGGCTTCACCGTGCGCGTCGTCTCGCCGGCCGACTACACCGCTTGGCTCCACGGAGGGCACACGTGAGCGCCACCACCGCGCCGCGCATCGAGGCCGAGTCGAACGATCTGCTCGGCTGGCTGACGACGACCGATCACAAGCGGATCGGCATTCTGTACCTGACGACGAGCCTGGCCTACTTCGCCGTCGCCGGCCTGCTGGCGATCGCGATTCGCACCCAGCTGGCCCGGCCGGACAACGCCGTCGTCACCCCGGAGCAGTACGCGCAGCTCTTCACGCTGCACGGCACCGCGATGATCTTCTTGGTCGTCGCGCCGTTCGCGCTCGGGTTGGCGAACTTTCTGATCCCGCTGCAGATCGGCGCGGCCGACATGGCCTTCCCGCGCCTGAACGCGACCTCGTACTGGATGTTCCTCTTCGGCGGGTTGACGGTTTTCGCCGGCGCCGCGACCAACGAGGGTGCCGCCGGGAACGGCTGGACCTCGTACGCGCCGCTCTCCGAGATCGCGATCAGCACCGGCCTGGGGCAAGACTTGTGGATCGTCGGGATCTTCCTGGTCTCGGTGGCGACGATCCTGACCGCGATCAACTTCGTGACGACGGCGTTCATCTATCGCGCGCCGGGGATGACGATGTGGCGGATCCCGATCTTCACCTGGGAGATGATCGCGACGTCGCTGCTGATCTTCATGGCGTTCCCGTCGCTGGCGGCGGACCTGGAGCTGCTGTTCGTCGACCGGAACCTGGGCGGCCACGCCTTCGATCCGGCCTACGGCGGCAACGCGCTGCTCTGGCAGCACCTGTTCTGGTTCTTCGGGCACCCCGAAGTCTACGTGATGATCTTGCCGTACTTCGGGGTCGTGAGCGAGATCATCCCGGTCTTCTCGCGCAAGCCGATCTTCGGCTACACGGGGCTGGTGCTGGCGGCGTTCGCCATCGCCGGGTTGTCGATGGGCGTGTGGGCGCACCACATGTTCACCAGCGGCGCGGTCGACGACCCGTTCTTCAGCGCGGTCTCGTTCCTGATCGCGGTTCCGACCGGGGTCAAGTTCTTCAACTGGATCGCGACCATGTGGCGCGGCCGGATCGTGCTCGCGACGCCGATGCTGTTCTGTATCGGCTTTCTGATCAACTTTCTGCTGGGCGGCGTGACGGGCGTGATGATCGCCTCGCCGCCGATCGACTTCCAAGCGCACCAGTCGTACTTCATCGTCGCGCACATGCACTACGTGCTCGGCGGCGGCAGCCTGTTCGCGATCTTCGCCGCGTTGTTCTTCTGGTGGCCGAAGATGTTCGGCGTCAAGCTCGACGAGACGCTGGGCAAGGTCTGCTTCTGGCTGCTGTTCGTCGGTTTCAACGTGACCTTCTTCCCGATGCACCTGAGCGGGCTGTACGGGATGGCGCGTCGCGTCTACACCTATCCCGCCAACGGGCCGCTGCCCGAGCTGAACATGATCGCGACGATCGGGTCGTACGTCATGCTGCTGGGCGTGCTGGTGTTCGTCTGGGACGTCATCGTCTCGACGCGCCGTCACGAGCCGGTGCCGGATGATCCGTGGGGTGGGTACTCGCTGGAGTGGGCGACCAGCTCGCCGCCGCCCGAGCACAACTTCGATTCGCTGCCGCCGATCCACAGCGAACGGCCGGTCTTCGACGCACGCCATCCGGAGCTCACGCCGCCATGAGCGTGGGGGTTCGGCTGTTCCTCTCCTCGGCGCTGTTCTCGATCGTGATCGCGGTCGCGTACTGGTATCTCAGCCACGAGCCGACCGGCACGTTCCTGTTGGGCGTGATGGCGTTCGGCCTCTCGTTCGCGTCCGGTTACATGATCTTGGCCGAGCGCGATGCGAATCTCGTCGGCGACAAGCGCGATGCCGATCCGGACGCCGAGACCGGCGTCCTGGTCGGCACCTACAGCTTGCACTCTCCGCTGCCGCTGTGGAGCGCGCTGTCGATCACCTGCGTGCTCGTCGGCCTGGTGATCTCGCCGGCGCTCTCGGCGCTCGGCCTGGTCGGCGGTCTGGTGCTCGGGGTGTTCTTCATCCTGCAGAGCCGCTGAGGGAGAGACGCGCAAGCCGGAGCGCGAAGGACGCGGTTCGACCATGCGCAGCCCGACCGTTTCCGCTCCAGCTCTCGACGACGTGCTCGCCGGCGGCGCCAGCTCGCCCGTGCGAGCGGGGCGGCGCGTCGGCGGCGCCCCGTTCGTGTGCGCGCGCTCGGACGGCGCCTACGCCTTCGATCGCGCGGGACGGCGCTACATCGATTACGTGATGGCGTACGGGCCGCTGCTGTTCGGGCACACGCCCCCGTTCGTGTACGGCCTCGACGCGCTGGCGGCCGACGGCATCGTGCACGGCTCGACCTCGCCGCTCGAGCTGGAGCTGGCGGCGCGGATTCGCGGGCACCTGCCCTCGATGGAGAAGCTGCGCTTCTCGACGACCGGCAGCGAGGCGGTGCAGGGCGCGGTGCGCGTCGCCCGCGCGTTCACCGGCCGTGACGCGGTCCTCAAGTTCAGCGGTAACTATCACGGCCACTTCGATCTGGCGCTGCAAGACGCGGGCGCGTCGGCCGAGACACCGCTCGCGACGAGCTCCGGCATCCCGGCCGCCGTCGTCGGCGACCTCGCCGTCGCGCGCTACAACGATCTGGCCGACGTCGACCGGCACCTGGCGCGCATCGGCGATCGTCTGGCGGCCATCCTCGTCGAGCCGATCTGCGGCAACATGGGCCTGGTCGAGACCGAGCCCGGCTTCCTCGAAGGCCTGCGCGAGCGCGCCGATCGATTCGGTGCGCTGCTGATCTTCGACGAGGTCATCACCTGGCTGCGACTCGGCCTCGACGGTGCGCAGGGCCGCGTCGGCGTTCGCCCCGATCTGACGACGGTCGGCAAGATCCTCGGCGGCTGCTTCCCGCTGGCCGCGTTCGGCGGCCGTGCCGACGTGATGGGCGTGCTCGCGCCCGACGGCCCGTGCTTCACCGGTGGCACCCACGCCGGCATGCCGTTCGCGGTCGCGATGGGCTTGCGCGTGCTCGACCACCTCGAGACGCGGCCCGAGCTGTACGTCGAGATGGATCGCCGCGCGCGCACGCTGGCGGACGCACTCCGCGCGACGCTGCGCGACCTCGACCTCGATTATGTCGTCGTGCAGATGGAGTCGATCGTCGACTTCAAGTTCCGCCCGGGACCGCCGACGCGCTCGTACGACGACCAGCAGCGCGACGACCAGCGCGCCTATGCCGCGTTCTACTGGCAAATGCGCGAGCGCGGCATCCTCTTGCCGCCCTCGCACAACGAGGTGATGTTCCTCTCCACCGCCCACAGCGACGCCGACGTCGCCGAAACGATCGCCGCCGCCGACGCGAGCCTGCGCGCCATGCGCGCGGAAGGGATCGTCTGATGGACGCTCCGCCCGGCTGGACCAACGACGGCCATGCTCTCACCAAGACCTTCGATCGCAAAGACTTCGACGGCAGCATCGCCTTCGTCAACGCCATTGCCAAGATCGCCAACGAGCAAAACCATCACCCGGACATCACGATCTCCTGGAACGAGGTGACGATCCGAACCTGGTCTCACGACGTCAATGCGATCACCGACCGCGACGCCTTGCTTGCCGCCGCGATCGACGCGGCGGCGAATGACGACTGACCCTCCTGGTAACGTTGTGAGGCACGCGGACGTATTATTCGGCCTTCGAGGCCGACCGATACAACGGCCCGGAGGGTCCCCCAACCTCCCTGATACGCCCTGGGCGGGCGCGGGCTCGAATTGACCACCCACCCGCCGAGGAGGCTCGTGCTCTCGACGCTGAGCGTCCTCGGCTGGGTTTGGTTCGGGATTCACATCCTGTTCGTCGCGCTGCTTCCGCTCTTGATCGGGTTCGCGCCGCTCTTGCTGTCGTTCGTTCCGTTCTTCCTCGCGGTCCGCTATGCGAAGCGCGGGGCACGCCACGCGCCCGAAGTCGACGCGGCTACGATCGGCTCCGGCATCGTCGTGATCGCACTGGTCGACGCCTACGCGTTCTACGTCGGGTTCCACCCGTGGGCGTACCCGATCGGGCCGATCGACGCGTTCATCTTTCGGTCCCTGCATTGGTGGCCGCTCTGGCGGCGATGAGCGCTATCGGGTCGGCGTCGGTTCCCGCAACGAGTCAGCCGTGAAGCGGCGGGCCGCCGTCGGCGTCTTCCTCGCCGTCGAGGTCCTCGTCGGACTCCAGGCCCGGATCGTCGGCGTCGCCGAACTGGCCCGTTTCCTCATCCGGGATGTCGCCCGGCCGCGGCCGGTCGCCGCCGTATTCCCGATCCGTTTCCATGGCGAGGCTATTCCCGCCGTCGCGACGGTCCACCCGGCGGCTAACGCACCGGTGTCGGAAAACCCGCCGGTGACCGGTGTCCCGCGGCGTCGACGCTGACGACGCCGAACTGCCAGTCGTCCTTCGAGTAGGGGATGGTGATCTTGGTGACGTTGCCCGCGTCTTGGGCCGACGTCCATTGCGCGTCGGTCGAGGCGCGGCGGACGACCTCGTAGCGGACGGCGCCGGGGACGGCGGTCCACGCCAGCGTCGTGTCGTTGCTGAGGTTCTTGGTATCGACGGTCACGACGGGGACGGCGGCCCCGAGCGCCATCGTCGCGAGCGACGCGATGTTGTAGCGCGTGACCTTGGCCAGGTAGTCGAAGTCGACGTACCGCAGCAGGTCGCCGTATTGGACGCCGTTCTCGACGCGCACGTCCTGGTGCTGGTGGGCGAAGGTTTCGCGTGGCTCGGTGAAGCGGAGCGCGGCGTAGCCGGCGGCGTTGAACGACTCGTGGTCGCCGCCGCGCAAGAACCGGTCGGCGCGGAAGATCAGGTGTCCGGTGAAGCCGGGGTCGTACGCGTCGCCGGTCGTCTTCGCGAAGCGCGCCAGCTCGCGCGAGGGCGAATCGTTCTCGGTGCCCAGCGCGTTCACGCGCGCGACGCTCGCCTCGGCCGGGATCGCCTCCGAGAAGATGCGCACGTAGTCGTCGCGCTTGACGCCGTCGTCGCCGACGGACGCGCCGACGATGTCGTTGTTGAGATCGCCCTCGACCGGGACGGCGTCGGCTTGCAAGGTGCGCGCGAAGTGCGCGCTGCCCAGCAGCCCTTGCTCCTCGGCGTCGAAGCAGGCGAACACGACCGCGGCGTGGACCGGCAGGTTCACCATCACGCGGGCCGCTTCGAGCACGGCCGAGACCGCGGAGCCGTTGTCGTCGGCGCCCGGCGCATCTTTGACCGCGTCCTCGACGTCGGTGACGCGCGAGTCGAGGTGGCTGGACATGACGACGGTGCGGCCGGTCGGATCGTCGCCGCGGAGCGTCGCGATGACCGACGAGATCACGACCGGCCGCGGTGTGCGTTTGGCCGGATCGGTCGGCTGCAGATACTCGTCGTAGCGGACCGTCAGACGTCCGTTGCTGTGGCGCGCGATCTCACGGAACTGCTCCGCCACCCAGTCGCGCGCGGCAAAGATGCCGCGCCCGCCCGGGTCGTGTTCCGAGAGCGTGCTGCGCGTCCCAAAAGCGACCAAGCGTGTATCGGTGGCGCGCAGGCGGGCCGCCGAGACCTGGGCCAGCACGGCCACGACGGCCGGGTCGAGCGGCGGCGTCAGGTCGTCGGCGCGGGCCGGCAGACCGGCGGCCAGCGCGAGGGAAGCGGCGAGGGCGAGCAAACGTGCCGTGCGCATCCCTGCGCGGCTACCGTCAGCTGGCGATCGACTCCTGGTTCGCCTCGGCGTCGTAGCGCAGCGTGCGGCCCAGGACGACGGTCGTCCCGCCGCCCGGCGTGGTGCGCAGCGAGAAGTGGTCGGTGCAGCGCCGCATGATCGGCAGGCCGCGGCCGCGCTCGGAGAAGTCGTCGGGCAGGTCGACGGGCCGCAGCACGCGCTCGATCGGGAAGCCGCGGCCGTGGTCGACGATCGTCGCGAGCAACGTGACCCCACCCAGCAGCGAGCAGCTGATTTCGATCGGGCGGACGGTCTGGGCGTGCTCCACCGCGTTCGCGAACGCCTCGGCCACGGCGCTGACGAACTCGAGCGTATCGGCCTCCGGGATGCCGCACGCTTGCGTAAACGCCATGACGCGTGCGCGGACGAATCGGCTCCGCCGCGGATCCGGTGGAGTGCTCAACCGAAGGGCGGCGACCTTCGGGCGGGGCATGTTCGCTGCTACCTCGGTCTTCGCGGCCGGACGACCAGATGGCCGTCCCTTGTCACCATCGTACCCATCGCGGGCAGGGTGCCTAACGCGGGTCCCGGCCGGTCGCGTGTGGTACGAGGCCCGACGATGGCCACGCACGACAAACCAACCGCCGACGAAGTCACGACCCTCGCCGCCGAGGCGAAGACCGCCAAAGCCCGCATCTCGACCGCCAAGGGCGACATCGTCTTCTCGTTCTATCCCGACGTCGCGCCGCTGCACTCGGCCGCGTTCATCAAGCTGGCGCGCGCCGGCTTCTACGACGGTACGACGTTCCACCGGGTCGAACCGGGCTTCGTCATCCAGGGCGGTGACCCGGACGGCACCGGCATGGGCGGCCCGGGCTATCGGCTCGAGGCCGAGTTCAGCGAGCAGCCGCACCTCAAAGGGACCGTCGCGATGGCGCGTTCCTCGAACCCCAACTCCGCCGGCTCGCAGTTCTACATCTGCCTGGACGACGCGCCGTTTCTCAACCGCCAGTACACGGTCTTCGGCCACGTCGTCGAAGGCCAGACCGTCGTCGACGCCATCCGCGTCGGCGACGTGATGGACAAAGTCACCATCGAATAACGATAGCGCAACCGCACGCGCGACGTGGAGGTTCGATCTCTGATGGACACCACAACACTGACCCCATTCCAAGCGCGGCTCGGAACCCCGTCGGATTTGGCGGAGTCGGACCGCGGCGAGATCGGCAAGGCGCTCACGCCGCTGGTCGCCGATCTGATCGCGCTCTACCTGAAGACGAAGAACTACCACTGGCACGTCTCGGGCAGCCACTACAAGGAGTACCACGAGCTGCTCGACGAGCAGGCGGATCAGATCTTCGCCTACGTCGACCAGCTCGCGGAGCGCTCGCGCAAGCTCGGTCAGCCGACGATCCGTTCGGCCGGTCAGGTGGCGCGCATCACGCGCATCGACGACGACGATCGCGAGTACGTCGAGCCGCATGCGATGCTGCACCAGCTCGTCGAGGACAACAAGGACATCGTCGAGCGGATGCGCGAGCTGCACGGCGTGTGCGACGAGATCGGCGACATCGCGACGGCCTCGCTGCTCGAGACGTTCGTCGACGAAACCGAACGGCGCATCTGGTTCTTGTTCGAAACCGTCCAGGGCGGTCAGTACACGAACTAAGTGGCTTCGGATCTGCCGAAGCCACTCAGGATGTGCGCAACGCGGCGTCGACGCGGCGAGCGATCGCGGCGATGCCGGCGTTGCCGGCCGTGTAGTCGGTGAGGTCGCGGGTGAGCACGACCAGCACGTAGGGCGCGTCGCCGAACGGGTCGACGATCGCGGCGTCGTTGCGCGTGCCGTCGAGCTCGCCCGTCTTGTGCGCGCACGGCGTGCCGGGCGGCAGGCCGCGCACGATCTTGGTCGCGTCGTCGTTGCCGAGCATCACCTCGATCATCGCGCGGCAGCTCTGCGGCGTCGCGATCGTGCGTTCGCCTTCGCGCGTGCCGTGCTCGAGCGAGAACAGCAATCGCGCGACGTCGCGCGGGGTGACCACGTTCAGGTTGCGCTTCCAGGCCGGCACGACGTCGGCGAAGTGGCGCGCGAGCTTCGAGTCGCGCATGCCCGCCAGCCGCATGGTGTGATTGATCGTGCTCATGCCGAACTGCGTGATCAGCGTGTTCGCGGCCGCGTTGTCGCTGACGCGGATCATGGCCTTCACCAGCGTGTCGAGCGACCAGGCCGCGCCGGGCTGCGAGCCCGCCAGCACGTCGGAACCCCCGATGAGGTCGTCGGCACGCGTGCGCACCAGATCAGTCGGTCGCGCCGTCCCGGCGTCGTACGCGCGATAGACGGTCGCCATGATCGCGAGCTTGATGACCGACGCGGCCGGGAACTGTTCGCCCGCCCGCCAACTGGCGGCCGGCGGACCCGCGGCCAGCGTGCGCGCGTAGACGCCCGTGATGCCGGGAATCCCGGCGATCAGACCGTCCAGGGCCAGCTCCGGCGCCGCGAACGCCCGGCGCGGTGCGAGTGCGGCGGCGCCCAGCATGCCCAGGAACGGTCCGCGCCTCATCGCGGCAGCTCGCTCTCGACGAATGCCGCGACCTGATCGCCCAGCCACCGCAGGCGCGGATACATCCACGCGCGCTGCGCCGGACAGCTCAGCTCCCCGAACTCGATCAGCAGCTTCTGGGGCGCGTCGACCTTGCGGAACCCGTAGTAGCCGCTCTCGTGTCCGGTGAAGTTTTCGCCCACGAAACGGAACGGAAAGAGCGGCCGATAGAAGCGTTCCCACGCGGCGACGAACGCGCGGCTCGTCGTCGGCGGAAAGCCCACCGAGGCACCGCTGGCGCAGGCCGGCGCCGAGCCGTCGAAGTGCAAGAACAAGGCGATGCGGGCCGTATCGTGCTCGGGATAGTCGGCCGGCCGCCGCAGGACGCGATACCCGTCGGCGCGCAGACGCCGCGTCGCCTCGTCGGCGACGACCGGCGTCCAGTCGCGCTCGCGGAACCCGCCGCCGGCCGCGCCCAGGTAGCAGTGGACGACGTGGTTGGGTGCGCAGCTGGCGGGCCGGCCCTGGTGACCGGCCTGGATCAGCACGTCGCCGGTCTGGGCACGCGCCGTTCCCGGGAGGACGAGGGCTACCAGAAGCACGGAGAACGCGGGAAGCCGCATCGTCGGGCGTAAATGCACCGCGTCGATGGCCACTCCTCTCGTACCGAGCGACCTGCTTCGTGTCGTCTTGGTCTCCGATCCGCAGATCACCCCGGCCGGCGACGCGGTTTTCTACCGCCGCACGACGTTCGACGCGTCGGCCGACGAGCTGCGCGGCGCGATCCATCGCGTCGACCGCGACGGGAGCGACCGCCCGTTCACGCGCGGCACGAACGATCGCTTGCCGCGCGTCGCGCCGGACGGCTCGGCGCTGGCGTATGTCGGCGATCGCGGCGACGAGCAGCAGATCTTCGTGCTGCGGTTCGACGGCGGCGAGGCCATCCCGGTGGGCGCCACGCACGCCAAGATCGCCGCGCTGGCGTGGTCGCCCGACGCGCGCCGGCTGGCCTTCGTCGCGACGGCCGAACTGGATCCCGCGACGGCGCTCGGCTATCACGATGAGCGAACGGGCGCGCGCCACTTTCGCGCGCTGCCGTTCAAGAGTGACGCCGACGGTCTGCTGGACGGCCGGCGCAAGCATCTATTCGTCGTCGACGTCGCCGGCGGTGACGCGCGCCAGATCACGCACGGCGACTTCGACGCCGGTGCGCCGTCCTGGTCGCCCGACGGGACACGGATCGCGTTCGCGGCGCGGATCGATCTGCCCGAGACGGTGACGGCGCTGGCCGACGTGTACGTCGTCGACGTCGAGAAGGGCACGCGCACGCAGATCACGCGCGGCGCGGGACCGGCGGCGTTGCCGGTGTTCTCGCACGACGGGCGCGAGATCGCGTTCATCGGGCACGAGCACGGTGACAGCGGCGGCGGCCAGTACGACTTCGAGCTGCTCGTCGTGCCGGCGGCCGGTGGCACCCTGCGCTCGCTTTCGGCAACCCTGGGACGCACGATCGGCGATCAGTTGGCCGGCGACCTGCGCACCTCGCTACCGGCGGCACCGGTCTGGAGCCCGGACGACGGTGAGATTCTCGCGCACGTATGCGACGAGGGCGCGACCTCGGTGCGTGCGTTCGCGCGCCACGGCAGCGGCGTGCGCACGCTGGCCGGCGGTGAACGGCACGTGTTCGCGTATACGCTGGCGGCCAACGGCGCGGCGGCGATCGCGTTCTCCACGCCGACGGTCCCCAACGAGATCGCGCTGCTCGAGCCGTACGGTGCCGAACGCGTCCTGACGGCGAGCAACCCGTGGTTGGCGGAAAAGACGGTGCTCGCGCCGCGCCGGTTTCGGCCGCGGGCCGCCGACGGCGCGGTGCTCGACGGCTGGCTGCTCGTCCCCGAACGCGCGCGAGAGACGCGCGTCCCGCTGGTGCTCGAGATTCACGGCGGCCCGCACGGCGCGTACGGCGCGACGTTCTTCCTCGAGTTCCAGGTGCTGGCGGCCCAGGGCATGGCGGTCGCGTACGGCAACCCGCGCGGCTCGCAGTCGTACGGCACGGCCTACGCCGACGCCATCCTCGGCGATTGGGGCGGCATCGACGCCGCCGACGTGCTCTCGATCCTCGATGGCGCGCTCGCGCTGGGAACGTTCGACGAGCAGCGGCTCGGCGTGGCGGGCGGCTCGTACGGCGGCTTCATGACGACCTGGCTGGTCGGCCACAGCGACCGTTTCGCCGCCGGCGTGTCGATGCGCGCCGTCAACGACTTCCTCAGCGAGATCGGCGCCTCGGACATCGGGTGGTTCCTGGAACGCGAGCTGGCGACGGCGTGGGTGGACGACGCGGGCCGCGCGCTGTTCGAGGGTTCGCCGATCCGCGCGGCCGGCTCGATGCGCGCCCCGCTGCTGATCGAGCACAGCGAACGCGACTATCGCTGTCCGGTCGATCAGGGCGAGCAGCTGTTCACGCTGCTGCGCCGGCTGGGCCGTGGCGAGACCGAGTTCGTCCGGTTCGCGCAGACGGGACACGAGCTCTCGCGCGGCGGCAAGCCGCGCAGCCGCGTGCTGCGGTTGCGTGCGATCGTCCAGTGGTTCGTGCGGCACCTGCGTCCCGCCGGCATCGACGCCGCCCCGCGCGAAGCGGGCGCGCTGTTCCGCCCGGTACCGGGTGAACCGGCGCTGCCCGACTGACGCCGCCGCGCGTCACGGCGCGCCGAAGACGGGGATGTGCAGGTTGGGCTCGCCGCGATAGCGCGGTGCGGCCGTCGCGCTCGCGATGTCGACGCCGGCGGTGAGCACGCGGCGCACGACGGCCGTCGCGATGGTGACGGCGAGGTGCTCGCCCAAGCACGCGTGCGCGCCGTCTCCGAAGGTGAACGAGACCGGCGCGGGGCGATCGGGGTCGAACGTGTCGGGCCGGCGGTTCGCGGCCGGATCGCGATTGGCCGCGGCCAGCATGACGATCACGGTATCGCCGGTGCGGACGCGGTAGTCGCCGAGCGTCGTGTCGGCGGCGGCGAACCGGCGCGTGCTGAGCACCGAGGGATCCCAGCGCGCGGTCTCGCGCACGACCCGCTGCGTCAGCGCGACGTCGTCCGCGGCCACGCGAGCGAGCTGCGGGCGCGCCGCGAGCGCCAGCAGCGTCGCGCCGATCAATCCGGCGGTGGCGTCGAACGCCTGGGTGAAGACGCCGACGAGGTTCGCGTGCAGGTCGTCATCGCCGGGCCACACGGCCGCGACGCGTTCGGTCAGCCGGACCGCCGCGGCCGAAGCCGCCACGATCGCATCGTCGGTCGGCGCGGGCGCGAAACCGGCGACCAGCGCGCCGACGTCGTCGGCCATCGTCTCCGCCTCGGGCAGATCGAGAAGCGCCGCCAGCGCCGTCGAGGGGACCTCGCGCGCGAGCCGATCGAGCAGCGCACCGTCGCGCGCCGGGGACGCGGCGATCAGACGTCCCGTCCGCCGTCGCGCGGCATGGTCGAGTGCCGTGCCCTCGCCGTTGCGCAGCGCCGTCATCAGGATCGCGCGCAGCGCGTCGTGGCGCGGCCCGTCGTTCTGCCGGCACAGCCGCGCGAAGAGGTCGCCGGCCGGCGTGCCGGCGATCGCGAGCGGAATTGGCTCGTCGATCGGACGCACGCGTAGCAACGGATCGGCGAGCGCTTCGCGCACGCTGGCGGCGCCGTTGGCGACCCACACGCAGGGAGACTCGCGCGGCTCCGACACCGGTATCGCATTCAACATATCAGAATATCTTGATGTATCGCAGAAAGCGCGCTATACTATCACCGATGCTGGCCTCGGTCAACCCCGGTTTGCGCTTGGTGCGCGCGCTCGACGATCCGTTGCGCTACGAACTGGTCATGCGGCTGTTCGCCGGCCCGGCGACCGTCTCGGAGCTCGTCGCCGCCAGCGGCGCGGCGCAGTCGAAGGTGTCGAATCATCTCGCGATCTTGCGCGACGCCGAGGTCGTGAGCACCGAACGCATGGGGCGTGCCGTCGTCTACGCCGTCGCCGATCCCGCGATCGCCGCGGTCGTCGAGGCGCTCGAGCATGCCTGCGGCGGCGCGCGCGCGGCGATCCGCACGGCGCCGGAGCTGGCCGTCGCGCGCAGCTGCTACGATCATCTCGCCGGCCGCTTGGGCGTGGCGGTGTACGACGCGCTGGTCGCGCGGCGCGCGCTGCACGACGTCAACGCGCCGACGCCGGCCCGCAAAGTGCGCGGCGCGTTCGGCGCGGTCGAGCTCGGCCCGGCCGCGCGCGGCGTGTTCGCGCAGCTCGACATCGACCTCGACGCGGTGATGGCGCAGCGGCGGCAGTTCGCCACCGCGTGCAGCGACTGGACCGAGTCGCGCGCGCATTTGGGCGGCGCGCTCGGCGCGGCGCTGCAAGAGCGTCTGCTGCGCGAGCGTTGGGTGCTACGGCGCGGCGGCACGCGGGCGCTGCGGATCACCGACCGCGGGCGCGCCGGGCTGCGCGAGCGGTTCGGCATCGAGGTCGACGCGCTGGGACGCTGACGACGAGGGCTCGGCAGGCGCGCCGCGTAGGAGGATGGATGCGCCGTTTTCGTCTCACCGTGCTCGTCGCGTTGCTTCCCTTGCTGCTGGCCGTGCCGGCCGCGCACGCGCAGAGCGCGCGCCGGGTCGATCCCTCGCTGTACGCGGGCATGCGCTGGCGCAACATCGGGCCGTTCCGCGGCGGCCGCACCGTGGCGGTCAGCGGTGTGGTGGGCGACGGCCGGACGGTCTACATGGGCGCGGTCGGCGGCGGGGTCTGGAAGACGACCGACGCCGGACGCAGCTGGACGCCGATCATGGACGGTCAGCTGGTCGCGTCGATCGGCGCGCTGGCCGTCGCGCCGAGCGATCCGAGCACGGTCTACGTCGGCAGCGGCGAGGCCGACATGCGCTCCGACATCATTCACGGCAACGGGATGTACCGCTCGACCGACGCCGGCGCGACCTGGACGCGCATCGGCCTGGAGGACTCGCGCCAGATCGGGCGCATCCTGGTCGATCCGCACGATCCGCGCACGCTGCTGGTCGCCGCGCTCGGTCACGCCTACGCGGCGAACGAGATGCGCGGCGTCTACCGCTCGACCGACGGCGGCGCGACCTGGACCCGCACGCTGTTCCACGACGTCAACACCGGCGCCATCGATCTGGCCGCCGACGCGTCGGGCCGCGAAGTGTTCGCCTCGCTGTGGCAGACGCGGCGTCCGCCGTGGAACACCTACCCGCCTGCCAACGGCCCGGGCACCGGCCTCTACAAGTCGACCGACGGCGGCGTGACGTGGACGCAGCTGCAGGGCGGCGGCTTTCCGTCGATCGGCTTGGGCAAGATCGGCCTGGCGGTCGCGCCGAGCGATCCGAATCGCGTGTACGCGATCGTCGACGCGCGCGACGGCGGCTTGTATCGCAGCGACGACGGCGGCGTGACCTGGCAGCTGGCCGATAAGGATCCGCGCCTCTGGGCGCGCGGCTGGTACTTCTGCCACGTCGCGGTCGATCCGAAGGACGAGAACCTCGTCTACATCTCCGACACCGGGTTCTACCGTTCGACGAACGGCGGCGCGCACTTCGACGCCATCAAAGGCTCGCCGGACGGTGACGATTTCCACGGCATCTGGATCGATCCGCAGGACGGCGACCACATCGCGTTGGCCAGCGACCAGGGCACCGCGATCAGCATCGACCGCGGCGCGCACTGGAGCTCGTGGTTCAATCAGCCGACGGGCCAGTTCTATCACGTCGCGACCGACGACCAGTTTCCGTATCGGGTGTACGGCGCGCAGCAGGACAGCGGCGCCGCGATGATCCTCTCGCGCAGCGATCACAGCGGGATCGAGGACCGCGATTGGCGCCCGATCAACGTCGGCGGCGAGAACGGCAGCATCGCGCCCGACCCGACCGACGCCAACGTCGTGTACGGTTTCGGCGACGAGGTCGACCGCGAGGACTTGCGGACCGGACAGCTGCGGGACATCTCGCCGCTGGTGGGGCGCAGCGGCGTCTGGCGCCAAACGTGGACCGAACCGGCGGTGCTCTCGCCGGTCGATCGCGCGCTGTACGTCTCGAATCAGGTCGTCTTCCGCACCCGCGACGGCGGCGCGCACTGGGACGTGATCTCGCCGGATCTCACGCGGCCGAACCCGGCCGTTCCGGCCACGCTCGACCCGGTGACCGCGGCCGACACGCCGATCAAGGACGCGCGCCGCGGCGTCGTCTACGCGATCGCGCCCTCGCCGCTGCGCGCGCAGACGCTGTGGGCCGGCACCGACGACGGCTACCTGTGGATCACCCGCGACGCGCGCAACTGGCGCAACGTGACGCCGCCGGGTCTGACCGCGTGGAGCAAGATCGGGATGATCGAAGCGTCGCACTTCGACGAGGGAACCGCCTACGTCGCGGTCGACCGGCATCGTCTCGACGACGACCGCCCCTACGTCTACGTCACGCACGACTTCGGTCGCACCTGGCGGCTGGCGGTCAGCGGGATCCCCGACGGCAGCTTCGTCAACGCGATTCGCGAAGATCCCACGCATCGCGGGCTGCTCTACGCGGGAACGGAGACCGGCGTCTTCGTCTCGTTCGACGAGGGCGCGTCGTGGCAGTCGCTGCAGCTCAACCTGCCGACCAGCTCGGTGCGCGATCTCTCCGTGCGCCAAGGCGATCTCGTGATCGCGACGCACGGACGCGCGTTCTGGATCCTCGACGACCTCGCGCCGCTGCGCGAGCTGGCGAACGATCCGGCCGCCGGCGCGCGTCTGTTCGCGCCGCGCGAAGCGATCCGCGTGCGGCCGGGCAACGACGAGGCCGAAGCCTCGCCGCCGGAGACACCGGTCGGGGAGAATCCGCCCTACGGCGCGCTGATCGATTACGTCGTTCCGCCCGGCGCGCACGGTCCGGTGCAACTGTCGATCGTCGATGCGAGCGGCACGGTGCTGCGCGCGTGGTCGAGCGAGGACAAGCCGCCGGTGACGAGTCCGGACGACGTGCCGTTCCCGGCGTACTGGCTCTCGCCGCCGGCCGTCCCGGCGGCGCAGCCGGGGATGCACCGCTTCGCGTGGGACTTCCACGCCGCCGCGGCCGCCGAGCGCCGCCGGCGCCGTCGCGGCGGCGACGGCCCGCTCGTCCCGCCCGGCCGCTACGCGGTGCGACTGACGATCGCCGGCAAGACCTACACGCAGCCGCTGACCGTCGTGCGCGACCCGCGCGTCCACGTCAGCGACGCCGATCTGGTCGCGCAGTACCGGCTCGCCGTCGCCGTCGACGTGCAGCTGGCGCGCGTCAACGCGGCGATCGCGGCGGCCGACGCCGCGCGCAAGCAGCGCGATGCCGACGTCGCGAAGATCGATGCCATCGCCGGCGTGCCGCCGGTCGAGGACCCGCGCAATTCGGTCGGCTCACCACCGACGACGTTCACGACGCTGCGCTGGTACGCGAACGCGCTGGGCGCGCTCGAGGGCGCGGTCGAAAGCGCCGACACGGCCCCGACGACCGACGAGCACGCCCGGTGGGAAGAGCTCCGCGCCGCCTCGGACCACGCGCTAGCGGCGTGGGAGCACCGCGACGACTAGCGCGCTAGGTGCGAATGAACGCCGCGATCGCCGGATCGCGGCGTAGCGCGGCGAGGTCGTCGTCCGAGGGCAGCTGGGGACGATCGCGCTCGGAGCTGACCAGGCAGAGGAAGCCCAGCGGCGCGTCGTCGGCGGCGCGGAACTGGTGCCACGTCATCGGCGGAACGCGGCAGAGGTCGAACGCCGCGACGTCGCGCACCTCGTCGCCGATCAGCGCGCTGCCGCGGCCGTTGACGATCGCGACGGCGTGGACGTGCTGGTGGCGCTCGAGCGTCGTGTGCCCACCGGGCGCGACCTCGAAGTAGCGCAGCTGGCAGCCCTGTTCGGCCTCCTCGAACAGCACCTGTCGGGTGACCTCGCGGAACGGCGCGCTGCCCTCGTCCTTGTAGATCAGCACGTCGACGTCGTCCCAGCGGAACCGATCGCCGTCGGGCCGGAAGCTACGCGTGTTGCTCGACGCCCGCAGGTCCATGCGCCTCCACCTTCGCCACGTACTCGCGCGTGCGCTCCAAGAGCGCGTCGCGCGCGACCAAGAGGTTGCCGCCGATGAGCAGCATCGTGTCGCGGCCGTAGAACCCGATCAGCTCGTCGACCCGGTCCAGCTGCATCCCGCCGGCCGGAACGGGGAGCGTCGGGCGCAGGTGGCCCCACGGCTCGCGCGCGGCGCGCGCCAGCGCGGCGCAGTCCTCGACCGGGTACGGAAAGCGGCCGCCGTAGTTGGTGAAGATCGTCGCGTCGGCGCCGAACAGGCGGAACAGCCGGCCGAACAGCAGCGTGGGCGCGATGCGCGTCGCGCCGCCGAACGAGGGGTGGGCCAGGTAGACGAAGTCGGGATACTCGTCGATCAGGTCGACGAAGGCCGGCAGCCCGATCACCATCGGCGAGACGAGCACGACGCGCGCGCCGATCTCACGCGCGATCCGCGCGCGCTCGCGCAGCGCGCGCGGCGAGCCGATCAGGTTGGGCGCGTAGAACGACGGGCGCCCCGTCTGCTGCACCGCCGCTTCGCAGGCCGCCTGACAGGCGCGCACGCGCTCCGCGAACGGCGAGTAGTCCTGGTTCGCGATCCCGTGGTCGTCCTTGATGATGTCGACGCCGCCCAACGCGAAGGTGCGCACCAGGCGCGCCAGCTCGGGGATCGGCAGGCCCTGCGGCTTGATGGCGGTCGAGATCAGCGGCCGCTCCGGCGCGCCGACCAACGCGCGGATCCCGGCGATGCCGTGCCGCGGGCCGGGGAACTGCGCCAAGAACGCTGGCGGCAGCTCGAGCCCGGCGAACTGCACGTTCTCCCACAGCGAGCAGTTGCCGAAGATCATGTTGATCAGCTGGGCCGTCTCGCCGCCGGTGGTCTCGGTCGCGATGCGTACCTGGACGCGATACCGTCCCGCGGCGACCGGCTCGATCGCGGCGACCTGCGCGACGATCTCGTCGAGCACGCGCTGGTCGCCGATCGCCGCCAGCGGGCACTCGACGCTCTGTTCGAGCGCCAGCGCTTCGGCGCGCGCTTCGATCCGCTCCGGTTCCGAGTCGATGAGGTAGGTGGCGGTGAGCCAGGCCATCCGGTTCGGGTTCCGGCCGGCGCCCGTCCGTCCTGTCTCGGCCGGGCGCCGGGCGATGGTCAGGATGCCACGAGCGGCGTCTCCAGGTCCTGGGCGTTCTGCTCGAGGTCGTCGAGGAGCCCGATCCCGGTGGGGTTCCAGCCCAGGCGCTGCCGCGTGAGCGCGCTCGAGGCGGGCATGTCGGTCGCCGCGAGGTGCGCCATCCAACCGAAGTAGGCGGGTGCCTCGTCGGCCGAGATGCTCACGACCGGCGCGTGCAATCGCCGGCCGATCACCGCGGCGATGTCGCGCGCCGGCACGCCTTCCTCGGCGACCGCGTTGTAGCGCGTGCCGGCGGTGCCGTGCTCGAGCGCGAGCCGATAGAGCCGTGCGACGTCAAGGCGGTGGGCGGCGGGCCAACGGTTCGCGCCGTCGCCGACGTACGCGACGGTGCCCTTTTCGCGAGCGATGCGGATGAGGTAGGTGATCAGCCCTTGCGCTTCGCGCGCGTGGACTTGCGGGAGGCGCATCGCCGAGGCGTTCACGCCGCGCGCCGTGACGGCGTCGAGCGCCTCTTCCGACGCGGCGCGCGGAAACACCGACGCCGGCACCGGCGGCGCGTCTTCCGTCGCGAGCTGCCCCGGCGGCACGTTGGCGATGGCCGTGCCGGACGTCACGATCAGCCGGCGGTCGGAGCCGGCAAGTGCGTCGCCGAGCGCCGCGATGACCCGCCGGTCGTCGTCGCAATTCTGCGCGAACCGCGAGAAGTCGTGATTGAACGCCAAGTGGATGACGCCGTCCGAGTCGGCGGCGGCCCGCCGCACCGCGTCCAGATCGTTGACGTCGCCGCGCAGCACGGCGGAGCCGCTGGCCGCGAGCGACTGGGCGCCCGCATCCGAGCGGGTGAGGCCGAGCACCTGATGGCCCGCGCCGATGAGCTCTTGGACGACCGCCGAGCCGATGAAGCCGGAGGCTCCGGTAACGAATACTCGCATGACGAGAGAGACGATACGCCCGGGAGAGAATACGGTCTATGCTGAAAAGTCCGTAGAATCTTCGCGATCGTCCGGAAACGAGATATGGACCCGCTCTCCGACGTCCTCTCCCTGCTCAAGCCGCGCACGTTCATGTCGCGCGGGATTGACGTCGGCGGACCCCACGCCGTGCAGTTCGGTCCGCACGAGGGGATCAAGTGCTACGCCATCGGGTCGGGCCGGCTGTGGCTGTCGGTCGACGGGGTGCCCGATCCCGTCCAGCTCGAGCGCGGCGACTGCTTTCTGTTGCCGACCGGGCGTCCGTTTCGACTCACGACCGATCTGCGGCTGACTCCGGTCGACTTCCGCACGCTGTTGCCGCCGGAGCCGAACGGCGCGATCACCACCGTCAACGGCGGCGGCGACGCGCTGATCGTGGGCGGCCACTTCACCTTCGGCAGCCCGCACGCCGGGATGCTGCTCGGCATGTTGCCGCCCATCGTGCACATCCGCAAGGAGGTCGATAAAGCCGCGCTGCGCTGGCTCTTGCGCCGCCTCAGCGAGGAGTTGCGCGAAGAACAGCCGGGCGGGTTCCTCGTCGCGCAGAACGTCGCGTATCTGCTCTTGGTGCAGGCGCTGCGGCTGTACCTCGCCGATGCGCCGCGCGACGGCGTCGGGTGGCTGTTCGCGTTGGCGGACCGCGAGATGAGCGTCGCGATCAGCGCGATGCACGCCGAGCCCGCGCGCCGCTGGACGCTCGGGGAGCTGGCCGAGCGCGTCGGCCTCTCGCGCTCGACCTTCGCGCTCAAGTTCAAAGCGACGGTCGGCTCGTCGCCGATGGAGTATCTCACCCGCTGGCGCATGATGCTGGCCGAGGACCGGCTGGGCGCATCGAGCGAGCCGGTCGGCGAGATCGCCGCGGCGCTGGGCTACGAGTCCGAGAGCGCGTTCAGCACCGCGTTCAAACGCGTGATGGGCCGTTCGCCGCGTTCAGCTCGCGGCGACCGCGCGCGCGTACGCACCGGGCGGGACGCCGAAGGCGCGTTTGAAGTGGCGCGTGAGCGCGCTCTGGTCGGCGAAGCCGGCCGCGAAAGCGACCTCGGTGGCCGACCGTCCCTCGGCCAGCAGCCGCTTCGCGCGGTTGACGCGCACTTGCACGAGATAGGCGTGCGGCGCGATGCCGTACCGCGCGCGAAACGCGCGCATGAAGTGGAACCGGCTCAACCCGCATAGCCGCGCGAGGTCGTCGATGGCGACGTCCTCGCAGAAGTGTGCCTCGAGGTACTCGCGCGCGACGCGCAGGCGGCGCTCCGACACCCGCGCGTCCGGAACGCGCGGCCGCGGGTGCCCGTAGCGGGTGAACAGCGTTCCCAGCGCGAGCGACCACGCCGATTGCCGCGTCAGCAGCGGTGCGTCGCTCTCGGCGCAGCGGTGCGCGTCGAGCAGCAGCCGCGCCAACTGCTCGTCGCGATACAAACCGGGCGGCACGTGCAGCGCGCGCACGCGTTCGGCGTCGAACGCGCCGGCCAGCTCGCGCAGCGATCGCTCGCCGAGGTAGGCGCCGCGATACTGCCAATCGGCTTCGACGAAGCCCTGATGCGCCTCGCCGGGCGCGAAGATCCAGAACGTCCCGGGGCCGCCGCACGCGGCACCGTCCCTGGTCTCGCACACGCCGGTCCCCGCCTCGCTGATCGAGAGCACCAGCTCCTCGTGCACGTGACGTTCCCAGACGTGCGCGCCGTAGCGCGCCGCCAACAGGCACGTGTCGTCGCGCTCGCGTTCGCGCCACTACCGCAGGTCGGCCGCCATACCGCACTTTTCGCAAAGCCGTGCGGGCGGCCCCGCTGCTAGGATCGTCGAGCATGAGCATCGCGGTGGTCGGCGTGGGCGGCATCGGCGGGGTCGTCGCGGCGACGTTGCGCGCCGCCGGCCACGACGTGATCGCCTGCGCGCGCCGGCCGTTCGCGCGCCTCGCGCTGCTGCGCCCCGAGGGCGACGTCGAGGTGGACCTCTGCGTCCACTGCGATCCGGCCGGCGTCTGGGCCGCCGACTGGGTGCTGCTGTGCACCAAGGCCCACCAGTCGAGCTCGGCGGCGCCGTGGCTGGCGCGTCTCTGCGGTCCGGCGACGCGGGTCGCGGTGCTGCAGAACGGGATCGGGCAGCGCGAGCGGGTGGCGCCGCTCGTCGGATCGGCGCACGTCGTGCCGACGATCGTCTACTACAACGGCGAACGGTTGGCCGACGATCGCGTGCGGATGCGCCATGCCGACGTCGTCGACCTCGCGGTCGGCGACGACGCGGACGGCCGCGCGTTCGCGGCGCTGTTCGCCGGCACGCCGCTCGCCGTGCGCGTTACCGGCGACCTGCCGACGCTGGCCTGGCGCAAGCTGTTGCTCAACCTGGCCGCCAACCCGATCACCGCGCTCACCGGTCGGCGCCAAGAAGTCTTGCGCGGCGATGCGATGCGTGCGCTGTGCAGCGCGGTCTTCGACGAGGCGGTCGCGGTGGCACGCGCCGAGGGCGCGCGCTTCGGGCCGACCGAGTCAGTCGACGCGCTCGCGCGCCTGATGAGCTATCCGGCCGACGCCGGCACCTCGATGTACTTCGACCGCTTGGCCGGCCGTCGCTCGGAAGTCGACGAGCTCACCGGCCCGCTCGTGGCGGCCGGACGCCGGCACGGCATCCCCACCCCGCTGAACGCGGCCTTGCTCGCGCTCATGCGCGCGATCGACGACGCGCAGCCGGCCGGTTAGCGCGACGCCGCGCGCGCCCGGACCAGCTCTTTCGCCTCGTCCAGCACGGCGCGCCGTTCGGGTGAGAGATGGCGGCCGGCCCGGTTTTCGTAGAACGTGAGCTTCGCCATCGCGCGCCGTTCGAGATGCTCGTCCGCACCCTCTTCGAGCGCCGCCCCGATGACCGCGTCGGCGATCTCCGCCGCCGTGCCGGTCGAGAACACGCCGCCGCCGACGTCGTGCCGGTCGTGCGCGGTGACGTCTGCGGACCAGCGGTTCTGGGATTCGTCGTCCATCGGATCGTCCTCCGCGGCGTGCTTCGACGTGGACGGAGCCGTCAGCTCCCGGTGCCTTGGTAGCGGTTCAGTCCGAAGCGCCAAAAGGCGTACGCGATCGCCGCGCAGGCCAGCCCGACCAGCGGCGTGAGCAGCCCGACCGTGGGGTTCAGGTGCAGCCCGTCCTCGCTCTTGTGCAACAGGAACGTCGCCGGAAAGTAGTTCATGAAGGCGAACGGCAGCACGAACGCGAGCGCGAGCCGCACGCCCTTCTGATAGATGCCGATCGGATAGCGCGAGAAGTCCTGTTCGAGCGACATGACGATCCAGCGCAGCGCGTCGATGCGGATCACCCAGAACGACGCCGTGGCGATCGCGAGCGTGACGCCGAAGTCGATCAGCGCGCCGCCGATCGCGACCAGCGGCACGTAGGCGACGAACAGCGCGTCGACGTGCACGCCGACGTAGGCCGTCGCGACGCAGAAGAACAGGACCGCCAGGACCAGCTCGTCGGGTGAGATCTGCTGTGGCACCGTGAGCGCCTGGAAGAGCGGGTCCAGCGGGCGCACCAGGAAGCGGTCGAAGCGGCCTTCGCGCACGAACGTCGGCACGTCGCCGACGGTGAAGAAGAGCGTGTTGTGGAGTGCGTGGCCGAGCATCCACAAGCCGTACATGAACGCGGTCTCGCGGAAGTCCCAACCGTCGATCGAGGGGAAGTTGCGCAGCGTGACCCACAGCGCCACGATCGCCGTGCCGTGGTAGAAGATCGTGAAGAAGAACCACATGACAAAGTTCGCGCGGTACTCGAGCATCGTGAGCAGGTTGATCCGCCAATACCGCGCGTAGGTCGCCAGGTACACGCCGCAACGCTTCCCGCCGCGCGGCGGTCGTCCTCGTCGTGAGCGTTCGCGAGGCCGACGTCCCCGTGCGCACGCCGTACCGGCTCGACCTGACGGCGGCGGTGCTGCGGCGCCTCTCGACCAACGCGGTCGACACCTTCGACGGCACGACGTACCGCCGGCTGTTGGGCGTGCCCGCGGCGCCGACGCTGCTGGCGGTGACGCAGAGCGCACCGGGGCAGCTGCGCGTGCGCCTGGAGGGTCCGCAGGCGCGCGCCCTCGATCCCGCGGCGATCGTGCGCCGCATGCTCGGGACCGAGGTCTCGCTGGCGGCCTTCGACGCCGGCGCGCGGCGGATTCCGTGGCTGGCGCCGCTGGCGAAGGCCGCTCGTGGCGTCAAGCCGCCGCGCTACCCCTCCCTGTGGGAGACGGTCGTCAACGCGGTCGTCTACCAGCAGGTCTCGATCCACGCCGCGGGCGCCATCCTGCGGCGCGTCGTCGAGCGCTACGCGCCGTTGCGCGAGGTCGCCGGCGTCGCCCTGCGCGCCTTCGTCCCGGCCGAGACGATCCTGGCCGCCGAGCCGCCGGAGCTGCGCGCGCTCGGGCTTTCGATCAACAAGGTGCTCTCGCTCAAGGCGGTGGCCCGAGCGATCCTCTCGGGCGAGCTCGACGAGCCGACCCTCGACCGGTTGTCGACTCCGGACCTGCTCGCCGCCCTGACCGCGCACAAGGGAATCGGGCCCTGGACGGCCGCCGTCATCGGCCTGCGAGGGTTCGCCCGGCTCGACCTGTTCCCGATGAACGACTCGGGCGCGGCGGCCGCCTTTCGGCGCCTCTCGGGGGACGCGAACTTGGCGCCGGAGCCGATCCTCGACGCGCTCGCCCCGCAGCAGGGTATGCTCTACTACCATCTGCTGATGGACCGCTTGGCGGACCGCGGCGAGATCCGGCTGGCCGGCCGGACGCCCGTCACGTCTGTGTAAACTCAGGCGGCGTTCAGGGGCGGTCGGCAGAATCGCCGATACAGACCACAGGGAGGTGCCATGAGCGTATCGTCGGTGAGCAGCGGCTCGCTGCCCGATCCCGCCGCCTACACGTACACGCCCAGTCTGCCGACCGGGCTCGCCTACGGCGACGCCGCCGCGCCGGGCGCCTCGTCGTCGTCTTCGTCCGGCTCGTCGTCGACGTCGTCGTCGACGAGCAGCACCGGCAACGCGCAGACGATCTCGCCGTACGTGGCCGAGTACAGCACGCTGCAAGAAGACGACGCCGCCGAGCTGTTGCAGGTGTCGCTCGATTCGCCGACCGACGCCACGTCGAACGTCGAGAGCGTGCTGGCCCAAGCCGCCGCGTATCAGGCGCAGCAGAACGCCGCGCAGAGCCAAGCGGCCGCGGCGACCGCGCAGTCCGCCATCCAGAGCGGCACGTCGAGCAGCAGCTCGTCGTCGACCGTGTCGGGCCCGCTCGACATCCCGAGTTACGAATCGATCATCAGCCAGAGCGATCAGGACGGCTACAACGCGATCAACGACGCGTTCAACATCGGCACCGGGACCAGCTCGAGCGGGACCACGAACTCCTACGCCAGCATGGCGACGCTGCTGGGTCTGGGCGCGACCGGCACGGGCAGCGCGATCGACACGACGGCCTGAGCCGCGCAACCGCCGGCCCGCGGCGGCGGGTCCTAGGTCCACCATGGCAACGCTTGCCGCTCCCGTTTTCGCGGTCCAGCGGGCGCAGGACCGCGCCTTCTACGACTACGGCTGGCTGAAGACGTACCACTCGTTCAGCTTCGCCGACTACCACGATCCGGCGAACCTCCATTGGGGCGCGCTGCGCGTGTTCAACGACGACACCGTCGCGCCGGGCCAGGGCTTCGGCGAGCACCCGCACCGCGACATGGAGATCGTCACCTACGTGCTGCGCGGGGAGCTCGAGCACCGCGACTCGATGGGGCACCACGGCGTGGTCGGACCGGGCGGCGTGCAGTACATGAGCGCGGGGACGGGCGTGCGCCACAGCGAGTTCAACCACTCGGCGGAGCGCGACGTGCACTTCGTGCAGATGTGGATCCTGCCGCCCCACGCGGGCGGCGCGCCGCAGTACGGGCAGCAGGCCTTCGATCCGGCCGCGCGGCGCGACCGCTGGCTGACCGTCGCCAGCGGCGAATCCGGCGTGCCGGCGCCGGTCGCGTTGCGCCAGCAGGCGACGCTGCGCGTCGCGAGCGTCGCGGACGTGACCCTGGCCCACAGCTTCGGACCCGGCCGCTACGGCTTTCTGTTCGTGGCCGACGGCACCGTCGAGGCGAACGGCGAGCGGCTCGCGACCGGCGACGCGGTTCGCATCCACGGCGTCCCCGAGCTGCGCGTGCACGGCACCGGCGAGCTGGTCCTGTGGGACGTCCCCGGCGTCGGCGAGAACTGACCGCACCGTATGAGCGAATCGACCGCGCTGCCGATCCCTCTCGACGACGGTGCCGCCGCCCACCTGGCGGGGACGCGGATTCCGTCGCTCGCGTTGCCGGCGACCGACGGCACGAGCGTCGATCTCTCGACGATTCCGGGTCTGGTCGTCGTGTTCGCATACCCGCGCACGGGCCGCCCGGGCGAGCCGTCGCTGACCGACGACTGGGATACGATTCCCGGTGCCCGCGGCTGCACGCCGCAGACCTGCAGCTTCCGCGATCTGCACGCCGACTTCGCCGCCCGCGGCGCGCGCGTCTACGGACTCTCCACGCAGGACACGGACTATCAGCGCGAGATGGTGGAACGGCTGCACGTGCCGTTTCCGGTGCTCAGCGACGCGCAGCTGCGGCTGGCGCACGCGCTGCGGTTACCGACCTTCGACGCCGCCGGGCTCACGCTGCTCAAGCGCATGGCGTGGATCGCGCGCGACGGCGTGATCGAGCGCGTCTTCTACCCGGTCTTTCCGCCCGAACGCAACGCCGACGACGTCCTCGCCGCCCTGAGCTGAGGCTCAGCGCGGCGGCAGCATCTCGTCGACCGGAACGCGAATGCCCGGGAAGGCCAGCGGTGCGATGGTTTCACCGCGTCGCGCGACCGTGACGATCGCGAAGCCGTCAGCGCGTGGGTCGCGATAGGCGACCACCAGATCGTCGACGAGGTCGACCAGCCACACCTCCCGCACGCCGTGGTGAGCATAGAGCGGCGCCTTGAGGCGGCGGTCCTGATCGTGCGAGCTGTCGCTGACCTCGACCAGGAAGAAGACGTCGTCGGTTTGCGGGTGGCCGTCGAGGTACTCACGCGAATTCGGACGGACCAGCGCAAAGTCCGGCAGCGGCTCGGAGTACTCGCCGAGAATCACCGGCAACTGGCACCGGATCGTCGCGACGTCGCCCAGGCGCCGGACGAGGGCTACATTCAACCGCTGCACGCTGACCGCGTGCGGCGGATTCATCGACACGACGGTCTCGTAGAACTGCCCGTCGAGGAGTTCGACCCGAGCGTCCGGCGCGAAGTATCCCGCGTCGGACATCCGGTGAAAGTCGTCGACCGTAAAGCGGTGGGGCGCGTACGCGATCTGCATGTCACTCATCGGACGGTATCTCTACTGTATTGCCGACGTGTGTCGGCCTTGTCAGTGTCCTGCGCCGAGGTGACCGCAGGCTTCGGCGTACGTCGCGCGGCCGGTCGCGTCGCGCACGTCGACGACGTAGTTGCCGGACTCCAGCTCGTTGAGCGGCAGGTTCACGATCGTCGAGGACGACTGCGCGTTGTTGCCCGCCTGGTTGATCGGGGTCAGCGCGACGAGCGTGCGAGCGCGCGTGACGGAGTCATAACAGTCCGACGCCTTGTAGAGCGAGAGCCGCTCGTTGCTCGCCTTGGGGATGGTGACGACGACGCGCGTGCGCGTATGCCCGATCTGGTAGAGCGCGATCGACCCGCTCATCGCGCTGCCGTTACGCGCGCTGATGTTGAAGGTGACGGCCTGAGCTTTCGCGGTGGCCGCTCTGGCGGCGTGCACCGCTTGGGGGTTGGGCGTTTGCGCGAAGGCGGCGGCGGAGAGCGCGGCGGCGAGAAGCGCGGTGGTGGCGATGGCGACGGTACGCATGTGCGTCGATTGTACCCGCTCGGCCCTCATCGCGGCCAGGCTCGCTCGAGAATCGCGCCCGTCTGGGCGCTCGGCGGGAGGGTTCCGAACGCGAGCCCGCCTTCGCCGCCGAGTCGGCTGGCGCAGAACGCGTCCGCGACGGCGGCCGGCGCGTGCCGCACCAGCAGCGAGGCCTGTAAAACGAGCGCGAGCCGCTCGACGATGCGCCGCGCGCCGGCCTCGACGCCGGCGGGGTCGGTCGCCGCGAGGTCCGCGCGGAGCGCGGCGGCGGCGGCGTCCAAGCGCCGATCGCTTCCGGCCGCCAGCGCGACCTCGGCGAAGTACGCCTCGCCCGCGGCCGGCTGACGGCTCAGCGCGCGCAGCAGGTCGAGCGCGTTGACGTTGCCCGAGCCTTCCCAGATCGAGTTGACCGGCGCCTCGCGATAGAGGCGCGGCAAGATGCTCTCCTCGACGTAGCCGTTGCCGCCCAGGCACTCCATCGCCTCGCCGGTGTGCACCGGCCCGCGCTTGCAGACCCAATACTTGCCCACCGCCGTGCCCAGCCGCGCGAACGCGGCTTCGCGCGGATCGTCGGGGGCGCGGTCGACCGCGCGCGCCAGGCGCAGGAAGAGCGCGGTGGCCGCTTCGCTCTCGAGGGCGAGGTCGGCGAGGACGTTGCGCATCAGCGGCTGATCGGCCAGCAACGCGCCGAACGCGCGGCGATGACGGGTGTGGTGCGCCGCTTGCGCGAACGCTTGGCGCATCAGCGACGCGGTGCCGGCGATGCAGTCGAGCCGCGTGTGGTTGACCATCTCGATGATGGTGGCGACGCCGCGTCCCTCCTCGCCGATGCGCAGCGCGATCGCGCTCTCGAGCTCGATCTCGCTCGACGCGTTGGAACGGTTGCCGAGCTTGTCCTTGAGCCGCTGGATGCGGAACGCGTTGCGCGTCCCGTCGGGCAGCACGCGCGGCAAGAAGAAGCAGGTCAACCCCTCGGGTGCCTGCGCCAGCACGAGGAACGCGTCGGACATCGGTGCCGAGCAGAACCACTTGTGGCCGGTCAGCGTGTACGTGTCGCCGTCGAACGGCTCGGCGCGCGTCGTGTTGGCGCGCACGTCCGAGCCGCCTTGCTTCTCGGTCATCGCCATGCCGCACAGCGCGCCGCGCTTCTCGCGCAGCGGTCGCAGCACGGGCTCGTAGGTCGTCGACGTCAGCACCGGTTCGGCCAGCACCGCGAGATCGGGGCGCCGGCGCAGGACGGGCACCGAGGCGTACGTCATCGAGATCGGACACCCGTGGCCGGACTCGACCTGCGACCACACGTAGAAGCCGGCGTAGCGCGCGACGTGCGCGCCCTCGCGCGGTTCGCGCCACGGGCTGCCGTGCAGGCCGTGTGCGATCGCGACCTCCATCAACCGGTGCCAGCTCGGATGGAACGCGACCTCGTCGATGCGGTTGCCGAAGCGATCGTGCGTGCGCAGCTCCGGCTCGTTGCGGTTGGCCTCGAACCCCCAGGCGATCGCCTCTTCCGAGCCCGCCAGCGTCCCCAGCTCGTGCAGTCCGGCCTCCGCCCATCCGGCGCCCTCGCGGCGCAGGCCTTCCATGAGCGCCACGTCGGCCGCGGCGACGTCGTACCCGGCCAGCGGCGGCGGCTGATTGGTCACCTCATGGGTCGCGTGACTCGGCCGGTCGATGGTGTCCATGGCGGGGAGACGTTCGCGGTTCGACGGGCGCCACCGCTCGCTCCGCGGCGGCGTGAACTAGTCGGCCGTCGTCGGACGGGTGCGCTCCGTCCACGGGTCGACCAGGGTCTTGATCTGCGCGGCGCGGCCTTCGACCATAGGGAGAATGCCGTCGCTGACGAGCTGGTCGAGCGGGATCGCGACGGGTGCGACGGCGGTCCAGAGCGGTTGATCGATCGCGAGCAGGCGCGCGGCTTCGGGGACGTCGTCGCGGCCGATCAGCGCGTTGGTGCCGATCACCTCGAGCTCTTTGACGGTGACGCGGCGGGCGTCGATCGTCAGCGGATGCTTCGCGATGCCGACCGAGACGACGCGACCGCCGGGATCGCAGGCGGCGATCGCGCTCTCGTAGCCGGCCTGACTGCCGGTGACCTCGAACACCAGCGTCGGCACGACGCCCAGCGCGTCGAGCCGCTCGCGCACCGTCGCGGCGTCGGCGGCGTCGATGGTGGCGTCGGCGCCCAGCCGTTCGGCGATCGCGAGCCGGCCGGGCAGCACGTCGGCCGCGATGACGCGCGCGCCGCCTTCGGCCAACGCGTAGATCAGGAACGCGCCGATCCCGCCGGCGCCCAGCACGAGCACCGTCTCTTCGGGACGCGGCGAGCCGCGGCGCAGCGCGTGGACGGCGATCGCCATCGGCTGCGCCAGCACGGCGATGTCGTCGGCCAGCCCGAACGGCGCCGCGCGCAGCGCGATGTGGGCGGGGACGCGGACGTACTGCGCGAGGCCGCCGTCGCGATGCAGGCCGACGGTCGCGTAGAGCGTGCAAATGCTGGTGCGGCCGGCGCGACACTGCGGGCACTCGCCGCACCAGAGTGCCGCACCGGTCACCACGGGCTCGCCCTCGGTGAAGCCGTGGACGCCGGCGCCGATCGCGGCGACGCGGCCGGCGAACTCGTGACCGGGCACGATCGGCCCCAGATGCCCGGTCAGCCCGTGCTTGGCGTGCAGCGGGTACATCTGCGGTCCGGCGACGTACTCGCCGGCGTCGGTGCCGCAGATGCCGTTGGCGTGCACGCGCACCAGCAACTCGCCGTGCGCCGGCTGCGGCACCGGCAGCTCCTCGACGCGGATGTCGCGCGGACCGTGATAGACGGCCGCGCGCATCGTCTCGCTCACGGCGTCATCCGCAGCCGTTGCACGGCGGATAGCTGCGCGAGTAGACCGGATGGCTGAGGTACTCTTTCGGCGGCACGTTCCAGAACTGCGAGACGTGCGGGTAGGTCTGGACGACCGCGTTGACCAGCGCGCCGCCGCGCTGCTCGACCCGGCGCACGTAGATGTTCTGCACCGGATTGCCGTAGGCGTCGAAGGTGATCGGGCCCCGCGGCGCGCTGGGGATCGTCGTGTGCTTGAGCGCGCGCAGGAACGCCGGCGTGTTCGACGTGTCGCCGTGGACCGACGCCAGCGCCCGGTCGAGCAGCGCGGCACCGTCGTACGTCCCCTCGCCGTAGTACGAGGGCACGTGGTGGAACGCGTGCTCGTAGGCGGCGACGAAGGCGTTGTTGACCGAGGTGTCGAGCGTCGCGCTGTACTGCAGCGCGGTGACGATCCCGACCGCGCCCGGCCCTTCGGCGTCGAGCGTGCTCTCGTCGGTGGTGTTGCCCTGACAGATCAGCGGCATCTTCAGCCCGAACGCGCGGTACTGGTGAATGAAGTTCACCGCCGCGGTCCCCGAAAAGCTGCACATCACGACGTCGACGTCGCGCGGGATCGCCGAAAGGTACGGCGAGTAGTCCGACGTCACCGTCGGCGTCCAGACTTGCTTGACGACCTTGCCGCCGTCGCGCTGGAAGGTGTCGACGAACCCGCCGATGCTCTCCCAGCCGAAGTTGAAATCGTACGCGACCGTGGCCGCGGTCTTGTATTTCAGCACCCGAAACGCGTAGTCGCCGAGCACGTGCGTGGGCTGACTGCTGGTCCAGCCGGTGCGCACGATGTACGGCGAGGGCGTCCGTTGGGTGAGATCGTCCGACGAGACGATCGGATAGATGGCCGGCATCTTGTGCTGGTCGATGTAGGGCACCAGCGCCGAGCCGACGGCCGCCGAGAGCGGTCCGAAGATGACGTCGACGTGTTCCTGTTCGACCAGGCGCCGAATCTCGGTCAAGCCGACCGACGGGTTTCCTTGCGTGTCGCCCGCGACGATCTGCACCGGACGGCCGCCCAGCTCGTTGCGGTGCTGCGCGAGGTAGAGGTCGAGGCCTTCGCGCATGTAGGCACCCGGCGCGGCGAAGACGCCGGAGGTCGGGATCAGCACGCCCAGCCGCAGCGGCTTCGCGTCGGCGAGCGCGTGCGGCGGCCGCGCGATCGAACCCAGGGCGAGCAGCGCGCCGGCGGCGATCGCCGCCGGCACGCGCGACGCCCACCGCGCCCGCCTCACTTGATCCCCTGGAACGACTCGGTGTAGACCGGCTGTTTGAGGTACGTCTTCGGGTTGTAGGTCCAGAACTGCGAGACGTGCGGCCAGGTCTTGGTCACGACGTTCCAGGTCTTGGCGTACTTCGCCGCCGGACCGCTGGTCGCGACCACGCGGCGCAGGTAGACGTTCTCGACCGGCGCGTTGTAGCGGTCGAGCTCGAGCGGGCCCAGCGGCGAGTCGGCCAGCCGCACGTCGTGGATCGCGGTCAGCAGGCGCGCGGAGTCGGCGATGTCGCCATGGACGTGGGTGATCGCCATGTCGAGCCACTGCGCGGCGGTGTAGAAGCCCGCGGCCATGTACGACGGGAGCACACCCTCGGCGGCGCCGTACTTCAGCTCGAAGCTGCGGGTCGCCGCGTCGTCGCGACCTTCGGCGTAGTGGCCGAAGCTGACGATGCCGTCGACGACCTCGGGCGGCATCGATCGGATGTTGGACTGGTCGGTCGTCGTCTCGTTGGCGATCAGCGGGATCTTGTTCTTGAGTCCGAACGAGTTCCACAGCTGCAGGAAGTGTACCGCGTCCGCGCCGACCATCTCGACGAACACCGCGTCCGGATGCGCGGCCTGCAGGCGGGAGATGTAGGGACTGTAGTCGGCCGTGCCGAGCGGCGACCACAGCTGGGCGACGATCTTGCCGCCCTTCTCGGTAAAGGTCT
Organism: Candidatus Sulfotelmatobacter sp.; assembly: GCA_035504415.1. NCBI lineage: Bacteria > Pseudomonadati > Acidobacteriota > Terriglobia > Terriglobales > Candidatus Korobacteraceae > Candidatus Sulfotelmatobacter > Candidatus Sulfotelmatobacter sp. The sequence goes on from DATJRY010000019.1 coordinate 158,978, forward strand.
GCGCGAAGCCACCCGCGTTCTCGTACCCGAACGCGTAGGAGTTCGCGATCGTGGCGACGTTCTTGTAACCCTGCTCGGCGGCCCATTCGCCGGCGACGTGCGTCGGCAGGCTCGACGTCCAGCCGGCGACCTTGACGACGTAGGAGTTGGCCAGCCGCTGCGAGAGGTCGTCGGCCGACACCGTCGGGAGGATCATCGGAACCCGGTGCGCTTCGAGATAGGGCGCGACGGCCAGCCCGGAGTTGGCGAGATAGGGCCCGACCACGAGCTGCGCACCGTCCTGCTCGACCGCGTGCCGCGCCTGATCGAGCGCGCGCGACGGGTTCGAAGCGGTATCGTACACGGTGGTGACGATCGCGTGCCCGGCGACGGAGCTGCCGTGCTCGCTCCAGTACAGGTTCCAGCCGTTGACCATGTCGTGGCCCGCTGCCGCGGCGTTGCCGGAGGTCGGCGCCAACAGCGCGACCTTGATCGGCGGACCACCGGCGGAGATGGCGGGTGCCGTTTGCACCAGGCAGAGCGCGCAGAGCATGACGAGCGTCATGCGGAAAGAGTGCTTCATCGACTCGGTCCTTCGTAAGTGCGAGTGTGAGCGGGGATCAAACCCCGAGATACGTCGTGCGAACCTCCTGGTCGTGGCGGATACGGTCGGGCGCGCCGTCGAACACGACGCGGCCTTTGCTGATGATCGACGCGGTGTCGGCGACGGAGAGCGCGAGCGGCAGGTTCTGCTCGACCAGCACGATCGCGAGGCCCGTCGCCTTGAGCTCGTGCAGCGCGCGGGTCAGGTCGCGCACGATCAGCGGCGCGAGCCCTTCGGACGGTTCGTCGAGCAGCAGCAGCGCCGGGTTGGCCATCAGCGCGCGCCCGATCGCGAGCATCTGCTGCTCGCCGCCGCTGAGCTGGCCGCCGTAGTTGGTCGCCCGCTCGCGCAGGCGCGGAAACATCTCGTAGACGCGCTCGAGCGTCCAGCTCCCGGGCGGCCGGCCGACGCCACCGATCTGCAGGTTCTCGCGGACGGTCAGCGAGGGGAAGACGCGGCGTCCTTGCGGCACCAGGCCGACGCCGCGGCGCGCGATCGCGTGCGAGGGCAGCTTCTCGATCTGCTCGCCGTTGAAGCGGATCGTCCCGCTGCGCGGAGGCGTGAAGCCGATGATCGAGCGGATCAGCGTCGTCTTGCCGACGCCGTTGCGGCCGAGCACCGCCGTCACCGCGCCGGCCGGCGCGCGCAGCGTCACGCCTTGCAAGACGTGGCTGTGGTCGTCGTAGTAGGTGTGGACGTCCTCGACCGCCAGCATCGCGTCCGTCATCAGTCGAGCTTCCCGCCCAGGTAGACGTCCTGCACGTAGGCGTCGTTGCGAATCTGGTCGATCGGTCCGTCGGCGACGACGCGGCCGTGGTGCAGCACCGTCAGCCGGTCGACGACGTCGAACATGACCGCCATGTCGTGCTCGATGACCACCATCGTCGTCGAGCGCGCTTCGCGCTTGAGCATGTCGGTCACCAGCTCGGTGTCGCCCGGCGCGAGCCCGGCCGTCGGCTCGTCGAGCAGCAGCAGGCGCGGCTTCTGCGCGATCGCCAGCAGAATCTCGATTTGGCGCTTCTCCCCGTAGCCGAGCGCGTCGACGATCGTCTCGGCGCTCGCGGTCAAGCCGACCCGCTCGAGCAGGGCGCGCGCCTCGTCATAGCGGGCGGTCCGCGTGCGGCGCGGCGCGAGCAGCTGGAAACGATCGGACGAACCGGCCTGCAGCGCGAGCGCCAGGTTCTCGACGACGCTCAGCTTGGGGAAGAGCGTCGTGGTCTGGAAGGTGCGCGCGAGGCCCAGCCGCGCGCGCTGGTGCGCGCGCAAACGCGTGACGTCGCGGCCGAGCAGCGTGACGTGGCCGCCCGAGCACGGCAGCTCGCCGGCGATGATGTTGAACAGCGTCGACTTGCCCGCGCCGTTGGGCCCCAGGATGCCGCGCCGCTCGCCGTGCTCGACCCGCAGCGAGACGTCCTCGAGGACGCTCAGGCTGCCGAAGCGCTTCGAGACGCCCTGCAGCTCCAAGCACACGCCGTTCGCGTTCGCGGTCATGACGGCTCCAACGGCGCGGGCGCGATGCGCTGGCCTTGCACGCGGCGCGAGAGACGGCGCCCCAGGCCGACCAGCCCGTCGGGCGCGTACATGACGATGATGAAGTAGATCGCGCCCAAGATCAGCTCCCAGCGCTGGGTGATCGCGGAGAGACCGTTGCTCAGGAAGACGACGATCACCGCGCCCAGCAGGTTGCCGTACAGCGAGCCGATCCCGCCCAGGATGACGATGATCAAGAACTGGGTCGAGAGGTCGAGCGCGAGGTCGACCGGGCCGACGAACTGGTTGTACCAGGCGAACAGGACGCCGGCCGCGCCGGCGATCGCGGCCGAGAGCAGCAGCGCGCAGTAGCGGTAGAGCCACACGTCGTAGCCGAGCGCGCGCATCCGCCGCGGCGTCTCGCGCACGCCCTGCAGCACCAGCCCGAACGGCGAGTGCACGACGGCCCACAGCAGCGCGAGCGCGATGACGACGCCGGCCAGGCAGACGTAGTAGTAGGCGGTGTTGCCGGACAGGTCGATCCCGAACAGCGCGGGCCGCACCAGCCCGGTGATGCCGTTGTCGCCGCCGCTCACGGAGACCCACTGGTAGGCCAGCCCCCAGGCGATCTGGTTGAGCGCGATGGTGATGATGATGAAGCCGGTGTTCTCCGCCCGCAGCGCGACCAGCGAGAACAGCGCCGCCGTCACCACCGCGCAGGCGATTCCCAGCAGCAGCGGCTGGAAGAAGCCGGTGACGTGGAACCGGGTCGCGGCGATGGCGACGGTGTACGCGCCGACGCCGAAATACGCCGCCTGGCTGAAGTTGACCAGGCCGGTGAATCCGACCAGCAGATCGAGGCTCATCGCGACCATCGCGTAGATCCACGTCTGCGTCAGCAGCGAGACGTAGAAGGTCGGAACGCCCACCCGCGGCAGCGCCAGCACGAGCAGCAGCCCGAGAACGATCGCCAGCCAGCGCGTTCGACGGGTCACGGGGCGCGGCCGAACAGTCCTTGCGGTCGCAGCGCCATGATCAGCGCGACCGGCACGAAGATGGTGAAGTAGGAGAACTCGGGGAAGAGCGCCTTGCCGAACGCGTTGACCAGCCCGATCAGCAAACTGCCGACGAGCGCCCCGCTCAAGCTGCCCATGCCGCCCACGATGACGACCGCGAACGCGAGCGGCAGCAGCTCGCCGTCGAGCCCGGGGTACGCGCTGGTGATCGGACCGCCGAGCAGGCCGCCCGCGCCGGCCAGCAGCGCGCCCAGCGCGAAGACCACGTAGAACGCGCGGTTGACGTCGACGCCCAGACCGCGCGTCATCTCCTCGTCGTCGACGGCGGCGCGGATGATCATGCCGAGCATCGTGCGCTGCAGCCCGACGAACAGCGCCGCCGCGATCGCCAGGCTGATGACGATCACGGCCAGCCAGTACTCGGGGAAGATCAGCGTGCCCAGCTGCACCGAGCCGGCCAGGAACGGCGGCGGCGAGATCGACTGCGGATCGCCGCCCCAGATCCAGAGCACCGTGTCGTCGAGCATCAGCGTGAAGCCGATCGTCAACAGCAGCGAGGTCAGCGCGTCGCGGCGGTAGCGGTGCAGGAAGAGCGCGTACAGCGCCAGGCCGAGCGCCATCGTGACGACGCCGGCGGCGACGCTGGCCAGCCAGAAGTTGAAGCCGTGCGCGAGCAGCGTCAGCCCGACGTACGCGCCCAGCAAGTAGAACGCGGTCTGGGCGAGGTTGAGGATGCGCATCAACCCGAAGATCAGCGTCAGCCCGGCGGCGATCAGAAACAACAGGCTGCCGTAGGCGAGGCCGCCCAAGAAGTTCTGCGCGTAGAAGGCGGCCCCCATCAGAGCGACGTGCTCCGCGCCGGATCGGCCAGCGCGCGCAAGCTGGTCACGATCGCCGAGGTGTCGTCCTTGGCGTGGCCGTCCGCCTGCGCGGCGCGATAGAAGGGCAGGCTCTGCGCGAACAGCGGCGTCGGGGCACCGACGGCATGCGCGAAGGCGTCGATGATCTGCAAGTCCTTTTCGTAGACGTCCATTTTCATCGCCGCCGGTTGAAATTTGTTGCCTGCCATGAGCGGACCGCGCACGCGCAGCATGCGCGAGTCGGCCGCGCTGCCGGCCAACACGTCGAGCATCAGCTGCGGATCCAAGCCCGCGCGCTCCGCCAGCACCACCGCCTCGGCGGCGGCGAGATTGTGGATGGTCACCAGCAGGTTGGCGACGTACTTGAGCTTCGAGCCGGTGCCGAAGGCGCCCACGTGGCGCACGTCGCGCGCGAACGTCTGCAAGACCGGTTGCGCGCGCTCGAACGCGTCCCGCTCGCCGCTGGCGAAGATGGTCAGGTCTTTCGCCTCGGCCTGCGAGCCGGTGCCGCTGACCGGCGCGTCGAGGACGGCGACGCCCAGCGCCGCCATCCGCGCGCGCAACTGCTCCTTGACCTCGAGGGTGAACGTGCTCTGCTCGCTGACGACGAGCGTCGCATGCGCGCCGGCCGCGATGCCGTCGGGGCCGAAGAAGGCCGCCTCGAGCGCGTCGACGCCCGGCAGCGCGGTGATCAGCACGTCGCTGCCGGCCGCGACGTCGCGCGCGCTGGCCGCGGCGATCCCGCCGCGCGCCGCGAAGCGCTCGCGCGCGCCGGCGTCGACGTCGTACCCGGTGGTGACGAGGCCGGCCTCGCAAAGGTGACGCGCGTACGCCGACCCCATGATCCCCAGGCCGACGACCCCCGCCCGCAGCGCCACGCTCACGCCACCGCCGCGTTGACGCGCGGCAGCACTTCGGTCGCCATCAGCTCCATCGAGCGCCGCCCCAGCACCGGATCGACCCAATCGTGGCCCGCGTAGAGCAGCGTTCCGAACTCGCCGATCGTGCCGCGGAACGCGAGCAGCTGCTCGACGACGCTGTCGACCGTCCCCGCGATCACCAGCGAGTCGAGCACGTAGTCGAGCGTCACGGCGGCGTCGGGCATGTCGAGATCGCCTTTGAAGAGCTCGGGGCGGCCGTTGCCGATCAACTTCGTCATCAGCGAGCGGAAGTAGTAGGAGTACGGCCCGCCGGGCCCCTTGCCGTAGCGCTGCGCCGTCTCCTCGTCGTCGGCGACGAAGATGCTCTTGGCGACGCGCCAGTCGGCTGGATCGGCGGAACGGCCGCCGAGCGCGCAGCCCTCCTGGTACTTGGGCCAGTGCGAAGCAACCCAGCGCGGCTGGAGGAAGTTGGCCGAGATCGGCGTCCAGCCGCGCTGCGCCGCCGCCGTCACGCCTTTCGAGAACGGCGCGACGGCGGTCACGACGATCGGCGGATGCGGCCGCTGATACGGCTTGACGATCGCGCCTTGGCCGAGCTCGACGCGCATCGTGCGCGCCGTGCTGTACGACCAGAACTGGCCGTGCGTTTCGTACGGCGGCTCGCCGGCCCAGATCGCCAGCACTTGGTCGATCGCCTCGACGAACATCGCGGTCCGGTCGCGGTCGAGGTTGCCGAAGATCTCGGCGTCGGAGAGCAGGCCGCCCGGACTGATTCCGAACAGGAACCGCCCTTCGAGCAGGTGGTCGATCATCGCGACCTGCGCGGCGACCTGGGCGGGATGGTTGTTGGGCAAGTTGATCGTGCCGGCGCCCAGCTTGATCCGGCGCGTCGACTCGAGCATCGTCGCGATGAAGATCAGCGACGAGGTGACCGGCTCGGCGATGTCGGTCACGTGCTCGCCGACGAACGCCTCTTCGTACCCGAGCTGGTCGGCCAGCACGAGCGCCTCGCGGTCCTCCTTCAGAACCTCGGTGTAGTTCCGCGCGGGCGGATGGAGGGGCATCATGAAGTAACCGAGTCGCACCGTCGGGCCTCCCCTGGGCGTCTATCAAGCGATAACTTACGGCCGGGCCAGCAAAATCATTCCGGCGCCCGGTCCGGGCGCGAAAATTCCCTCCGGCCGGGGAGGTGCGGCGAGCGACCCGGGAGCCCGCCAATTTATCACCGTAGTACGCCCGAATGGCACCAGCCGCCAAGGCCGAGCGCAAACGGCTGCCGCGCGACGAGCGCGAGCGGCTGATCGCCCGCGAGGCGGTGCTGTTCTTCTGCGAGGTCGGCTTCGACGGCCAGACCCGCGAGCTGGCCAAGCGCATCGGGATCACCCAGCCGCTGCTGTACCGCTACTTCCCGAGCAAGAGCGCGCTGATCGAGCGCGTCTACCAAGAGGTCTACCTCAACCGCTGGAACCCGCACTGGGAAGAGATCCTCGATGACCGCTCGCGGCCGTTGCGCGAACGCATCGTCGCCTTCTATCAGGATTACGCCAAGGCGATCCTGGCGTACGAGTGGATCCGGATCTGGATGTTCTCCGGCCTCAAGGGGATGGACCTCAACGCGCGCTACCTGACCATCCTGCGCGACCGCATCTACGCGCGCGTGATCCGGGAGATCCGCCACGACCACCACTTGCCCTCACCCGACGAGGTGCCGATCGGCGAGATGGAGTTCGAGCTGGTGTGGGCGCTGCACGCCAGCATCTTCTACATCGGGATCCGCAAGTGGATCTACGGTCTGCCGATCCCGGAGAACGTCGACGCGGTGGTGACGGGGCTGGCCGTCGCGTTCCTCGACGGCGCGCCCGACGTCATTGCCTCGCTGGTGCGGGCGCGGCAGCCGACGCCGCGCGGTACCAGTCCGCGATCTCGCTCGCGCGCAGCGCGATGACGCCGGCGTGGTCGCGCGCGCGCGAGAGCAGCTCGTCGAGGTAGTCGATGCGATGCGGCACGCCGATGATCCACGGGTGCAGCGAGACCGACATGATCTTGGCCTGCGCGGCGCTCTCGCGGTAGAGCCGATCGAAGTGGCGTGAGCCGCGTTCGAGGAGCGTGTCGTCGGGCCGTTTCTCCAAGCCGTACATGACGATGTCGTTCATGTCGATCGGATACGGGACGGCCAGCAGCGAGCCGCGCGCGACGGTCAGCTCGTAGGGCAGGTCGTCGGCCGGACCCCAGTCGCAGCAGTACGTCAACCCTTCGTCGGCGAGGATGTCGCAGGTCTCCATCGTCTCGACCAGGCCGGGACCGAGCCAGCCGCGCGGGCGCGTGCCGCTCGCCGCTTCGAGCCGGTCGAGCGCGCCGCGCACGACGGCGCGCTCGTCGCCCACCACCGACATCGCCTTCTGCTGCAAGCCGTGGCCCATCATCTCCCAGCCCTCGGCGACGGCGGCCGCGACGATCTCGGGGTACGCGTCGCACACGCTGGCGTTGATGCTCAGCGTCGCGCGCACGCCGTGCGAGCGCAGCACATCGAACACCCGCCAGATGCCGACCCGCATCCCGTACTCGAACCAGGCGAAGTTGGGGACGTCGGGGACCGGCTCGACGCCGCCCGGCGCGGTCAGCGTTTGGCGCGGCAGCTTCGCGTCGTACGCCCACGCCTCGACGTTGACGATGACGTGCAGCGCCAACCGCGCGCCGTCGGGGAGCTGCAAGCGCGGACGCTGCGGCGCGGGCACGTAGGGCGCGCGGCCGTGGACGCGGTCGCTCATCGCGCCGATTCCTGCAGATCGTGCGCGCGCGAGAGGAAGCCGCGCGCGTTGCCGCCGAGGATCGCCTCGCGCTGCGTGTCGTCCAAGCCCGGCAACGCGGCGATCAGCCCGCGCGGGTCGTCGATGCCCATGTCGAACGGGCGATCGGTGCCGACGACGACCTGGCTCGCGCCGACCCGCTCGACCAGCGTGCCGAGCAACGCCGTGTCGTGCGTGATGGTGTCGAAGAAGAGCTGGCGCAGATAGCTGCTCGGCGGGCGCGGGATGGTCTTCGTCTCGGGTCGCACGCGGTACCCGTGATCGAGCCGGCCCGCGATCCACGGCAGCGTCCCGCCGGCGTGGGCGAGGATGAAGTGCAGCGTCGGGAAGCGCTCGAAGACGCCCGCGTAGATCAAGCGCGCCGCGATCAGCCCGGTCTCCGACGGGTTCCCGAACAGGTTGAAGAGATAATACGGCTTCGCGCGTTCGCCGCCCAGCTCGTGGTGCGGGTGCATGAAGACGGGCACGTCGAGCTCGCAACAGGCGGCCCAGAAGACGTCCAGCGCGGGGTCGTCGAGCGGTGCGCCCGCGACGCTCGAGCCGATCTCGACGCCCCAGAATCCCAACTCTCGAACGGCCCGGCGCAACTCGGTGACGGCGTCGGCGGGCGACTGCAGCGGCACGGTCGCGAAGCCGGCCAGCTGATGCGGCGCCCGCGCGATCGTGGCGGCCAGCGCGTCGTTCCCGTCGCGGCAAATCGCGATGCCCAGCTCGGCGGGCGCGCGGTAGGCGAAGTAGAACGGCGGCAGGCACACGATCTGCCGGTCGATGCCCTGCTGCTTCGCCAGCGCGACCCGCGCGTCGAGATCGTACTGCAGCGGGAAGTAGGGCAGACGCGAGCGTTCGACGCTGTAGTCGCACACCAAGCGCGCCAGCTCGAGCACGCCCTCGTCCTTGCGGGCGTCGATCAAGCCGCGCGCGGTCAGTGCCGCGACGAACGCGTCAGGAAGGAAATGGGCGTGGCAATCGATGCAGATCGACATGGGCCTCCCTCTTGGGCTGGCCGGCGCGGGCCGCCCCCTTGACAGCGGCGACCCCCAGTGATTTTATCAAAAGATAAATAACCCTACGGCGGAGAGGGGGCGATCGCGACGGCACACGATCAGGCGACGGCCTTCGACGGGCGCGACCTGCGGCGAGCCTTCGGGATCTTCGCCACCGGGGTCACCATCATCACCACGCGCGACGCCGACGGCCAGCTCTACGGCTTGACGGCCAGCTCGTTCAACTCGGTCTCGCTCGAGCCGCCGCTGGTGCTGTGGAGCTTGGCGCGCGGCGCCGGCAGCTACCCGGCGTTCCGCGACGCGACGCACTTCGGCGTGAGCGTGCTGGGCGGCGAGCACCGCGCGCTCTCGCACCGCTTCGCGACGCCGCACCCCGACAAGTTCGCCGGCATCGAGTACACGCTGGGGCGCTTCGGCGTCCCGTTGCTGGCCGGCGCGGCGGCGCACTTCGAGTGCCGCATCGAGCAGCGCTACGAGGGCGGCGATCACGTCATCGTCCTGGGCCGCGTCGAAGCCTACGATTACGTCGACAAGCCGACGCTGCTCTTCTGGCGCGGCAAGTACCATACTGCGCACGAGCTACCCGACGAGGGCGAGGAGTCGTGATCGCGGCGCAGACGAGTGACGTCCGCGACGGGATGCGCATCGATTGGAACGTTCCGATCCCGATGGATGACGGCGTCGTGCTGCGCGCCGACGTCTTCCGGCCGCTCGACGAGCGGCCGGCGCCGGCGATCCTGAGCTACGGTCCGTACGCGAAAGGACTGGCGTTCCAAGACGGCTATCCGAGCGCGTGGAACCGGATGGCGGAGCAGCATCCCGACGTCACCGCCGGGTCGTCGAACCGCTACCAGAATTGGGAGGTCGTCGACCCCGAGAGGTGGGTCCCCGACGGCTACGTCTGCGTGCGCGTCGACTCGCGCGGCGCGGGCTGTTCGCCGGGCCATCTCGATCCGTGGTCCCCGCGCGAGACGCTCGACCTCGAGGCGTGCATCGCGTGGGCCGCGGCGCAGCCGTGGTGCGACGGCGCCGTCGGGCTCAACGGCATCTCGTACTACGCGATGAACCAGTGGACGGTGGCCGCGCGGCAGCCGCCGGCGCTGCGCGCGATCTGCGCGTGGGAGGGCGCGGCCGACTTCTACCGCGACGTCACCCATCACGGCGGGATCCTGTGCACGTTCGCCGCCAACTGGTACGACATGCAGGTGAAGACCGTGCAACACGGTGCGCACGGGGCGCGCAGCCGCGTCACCGGTCAGCCCGTGTGCGGTGAGGACGAGCTCGACGAGGAGCGGCTGTTGGAGAATCGCGTCGATTTCGGCGCCGACATCCGCGCGCACGCGCTCGACGACGACTACCACCGCTCACGTTCGCCCGACTGGTCGCGCGTGCGCGTCCCGCTGCTCTCGAGCGCGAACTGGGGCGGTCAGGGACTGCACCCGCGCGGCAACTTCGAGGCCTTCACCCGGGCGGCGTCGCCGGAGAAGTTCCTCGAGGTGCACGGGATCGAGCACTGGACGGAGTTCTACACCGCCTACGGCGTCGCGCTGCAGAAGCGCTTCTTCGCGCGCTACCTCAAGGGCGATCGCGCGGCCTGGGCCGGCCAGCCGCGCGTGCAGCTGCAGGTGCGCCACCTCGACCGCTTCATGCCGCGCGCCGAAGCGGAGTGGCCGCTGGCGCGCACGCGCTGGACGCGCGCCTTCCTCGATCTCGACGACCGCGCGCTGGTCGACGCGGCGCCGGGCCGCGCCGCGAGCGCGGCGTTCGAGGCGCTGGGCGAGGGCATCACCTTCGTGGCGCCGCCGCTGGCGCGCGAGACCGAGCTGACCGGGCCGCTGGCCGCGACGCTGTACGTCTCCTCGTCGACCAGCGACGCCGACCTGTTCGTGGTGCTGCGGGCGTTCTCACCGGACGACGACGAGGTCGTGTTCCAGGGCGCGATCGATCCGCACACGCCGCTGGCACAAGGTTGGCTGCGCGTCTCGCACCGCGCGCTCGATGCGGCGCTCTCGACGCCCGAGCGCCCGTACCATTCGCATGTCGCGCCGCAGCCGCTCCTCCCGAGCGAGATCGTCGAGGTGCAGGTCGAGCTGTGGCCGACCTCGATCGTGCTGCCGGCCGGGTACCGGTTGGCGCTGACCGTGCGCGGCAAGGACTACGAGTATCCCGGGCCCAGCGGCGGGCGGCTGTCGAACTTCAAGAACGAATTGCGCGGCTGCGGGCCGTTCTTGCACGACGATCCGCTCGATCGGCCGGCGAACGTCTTCGGCGGGACGACGACGCTGCACGCCGACGCCCGGCGCGCGCCGTTCGTGCTGTTGCCGGTGATCCCGGAGGAACGATGAGCGAGCTGGCCGAGGCCACCACCACCCGCGCGTTCGAGGTGCGCAATCCCGCCGACGGGACGCTGGTGGCGAACGTTGCCGCCGGCGGTGCCGCGGAGATCACCGCGGCGGTCGACGCGGCGGAGCGCGCCTTCACCGACGGCCGGTGGAGCGGCTTGCCGGTCCGCGAGCGCTTCCGTATCCTGACCGCGTTCGCCGACGCGATCGAGGCCGCGCTGCCCGAGCTGGCACGACTGGAGACGACCTGCACCGGTCGCCCGTTGCGCGAGATGCGCGCCCAGCTCGGGCGGCTGCCGGAGTTCTACCGCTACTTCGCCGCGGTCGCGCGCAGTGCCGAGGACACCGTCCCGCCGTTCGAGGGACCGTACCTCAACGTGGTGCGCCGCGTGCCGCTCGGCGTCGTCGGCCTGCTGACGCCGTGGAACCATCCGTTGCTGATCCTCACCAAGAAGCTCGCGCCGGCGTTGGCGGCCGGCAACACCGTCGTCTGCAAGCCCTCGGAGCTCACGCCGCTCACCACCCTCGAGCTGGCGCGCATCGCGCTGGCGGCCGGCGTCCCGCCGGGCGTGTTCAACGTCGTCACCGGGCTCGGTCCCGAAGCCGGCGCGGCGCTGGCCGGCGAACGGCGGTTGGCGAAGCTCGATCTCACCGGCGGCACCGAGACCGGTCGCGCGGTGGCGCGCATCGCCGGCGAGAACCTGGTGCGCTGCAACGCCGAGCTGGGCGGCAAAGCGCCGGTCATCGTGCTGCCCGACGCCGACCTCGACGTCGCGGCGGCGGGCGCGACGTTCGCCGCGTTCATCGCCAGCGGCCAGACCTGCATCGCCGGCGCGCGCGTCCTGGTGCACGAAGGCCAAGTCGAGGCGCTGCTCGAGCGCATGGTCGCGCGCGCGACGAAGCTCCGGCTCGGCGACCCGCTCGACCAGCGCACGCAAGTCGGGCCGCTCGTCTCCGAACGGCAACGCGCGCGCACCGAAGAGTACGTCGCCATCGGCGTTGCCGAAGGCGCGCGTATCGCCGCGGGTGGGAAGCGTCCCGACGATCCCGCGCTCGCACGCGGGTACTACTACGAGCCAACGATCTTGGCGGACGTACGGCCGCGCATGCGCGTCGCACAAGACGAGATCTTCGGGCCGGTCACGGTCGTCATCACCTACCGTGACCTCGACGACGCGGTGCACATCGCGAACGACGTGCAGTTCGGCCTGGGCGCGTCGATCTGGAGCGCGGACACCGCCGCGGCGCTGCGCTTGTCCGAGCGCCTCGACTGCGGCACGATCTGGATCAACGACCACCACCGCATCGATCCCGCGCTGCCGTGGGGCGGCATGAAGGACAGCGGCCTGGGCCGCGAAGCGGGCCTGGAAGGCTGGCGCGAGTACACGCAAACCAAGAGCGTCGTCGTCAACCTCGAACGGCCCGTCGACTGGTACGCGACCGACGAGTTCGTCCGGCTGAGCTGAGGCGGCGCGCCTAGCGGCGGCGGTCGGAGAGGGTCGTCGCGCGGTAGGGGAAGTCGACGAAGCCGCGCACGTCGGCGATCAGCTGCGGATCGTTCGGCCAGCGTGTTTCGACCAGGTAGAGCGCTTCGTCGATCCCCGCGGTGACGCCGCCGCACGACACGATCCCCTTGTCCTCGACGACGCGCGCGGTCCAGTGGTCCAGTCGGGATTCACGACCTCGACGCCGCACGCCGCCAGGTCGTTCACCAGGCCCGGATGGGTCGTCATCAGACGTCCTTGCGCCACGCCGGCGCCGACCAGGGCGAACGCGCCGGTGCAGACCGAGACGACCAGCGCGCCGCGCTCGAACTGGCGCCCGATCGGCGTGGTGAAGGCGGTGTTGTCTTTCTGCTGCATGACGCCGGTGCCGGGCTCGGTGTTGCCGCCGGCGACGATCAAGACGTCCGGCAGCGTCGTGCCGTCCCACGGCTGCACGCCGAGCGTCATCCCGTGGATTCCGGTGACGACGAATTGCGGCCCGGTCGGGCCGTGCAGCTCGACCGCACCGGCGCCGTCGACGGCGACGATCCGCAGATCGATCGTCGGGGCCGGCGGAGTACGTTGGCTCAGGTACCGGTTCGCGGTTTGCAAGACGGCGTACGGACCGACGACGTCGAGCTCGTCGCACTGCGCGTATGCGAGGAAGAAGATCGACGCCGGCGGCTCGTGCGCGCGCACCCTCAGGGTTGTCTCTTCAAGGGCGTGCCGTGCATCGGCATGTCCATGTGGCCGGGCGGCGGCGGATGGAGGCGGTCCTTCACGACCTCGACGTTCGCCATCATGCCGGCATCTTCGTGGTCCAGGATGTGACAGTGCAGCACGAACTCGCCGGTGTAGCGGGCGTAGTGCGTGCGCAGCGTGACGTCGTAGCCGTCCTCGATGAAGAGCGTGTCGCGGAAGACGTGGTAGAGACTGCAGTACTGGTCGGCCAGGTGGTGCGCGTCCGCGACCACCAGCGGCGTGCACTGCCCGGTCTGCGGATCGAAGATCGACTTCTTGAGCGTCGTCCCGTTCTTGAGGTGAAAGACGCGCTGGATGTCCATGATCTCGAACGGGTTGATGTGGATGTGGAAGATGTGCGGTTCGGCTTGCGGCGTCTCTTGGATCGCCACGTCCCAGTCGTCGGTCGTGCCGAGCTGGCGAATCAAGGCGGGCTGCACGCTGTCGGGCTGATAGGCGATGCCGTTGACGCCGAAGCCGTTGGGCTGGATGACCGGACCTTGGCTGTTGAAGTCGATCCCGAAGTAGGCGGTCGGCTTGGGCAGCAGCTGCGGATGCGGCGGCGCGAGCGCGACGAACGGCGCGAACGGCGTGAGGTTGCCGAGCCGAACGCCGGCGCGCACCGCCGGCGGCAGGTCGGGGTTGGCGGCCGCGATCGCGTTGAGGATGTAGGTTGCGGGGTCGCCGGTGACCGGATGGCCGCCGGCGACGTGAACGTAGGCGAGCAGCTGCGGGATCGAGGGACCGTTCCCGCCGTTCCCCGACGTCGCTCCCGTCTTCGGGTTGACGATGACGCGTTCGCCGGGCGGTGCGGCCTGGTCGAGCAGACAGTAGTCGCCCGCGCTGGGGAACGCCACGAGGATGTCGCTGCGATAGCCCGGCTGCAGGTAGTTCGAGGCCACCGGACCGACGACTTGCGAGATGCCCGGCGCGCGCAGCTTGATCGTGTTGACGTGCGTGCGGGTCAGGCCGTCGTCGGCGATCTCGACCTGCGGCACGACGGCGGACGGGGTCGCGCGGCAGACCTGCTCGACGATCGCGGCTTGCTGCACGCGCGTCTTGCCGGCGAGCGCGTTCAGCAACGACGCCCGCGGGGCGCCGCCGTTGGCCGTCAGGGCCGGCGACATGCGCAGCACCTGCACGTTGATCGTGTCGTGGACGCCGGCGTGGACGAAGCGCCAGCGCTGGATCGCGCCCGCCGCGACGGTGATCGTCGGCTGCACGATGCCGTTGATGCTGGTGAACCGGCCGTTGGTGTCCCAGATCGTCGCCGAGAAGAGCTGGGAGTTGAAGTTCTCGACGACGCCCTTGGTGATGCGCCCGGGCTGCTGCGAGGTGTAGCTGCACGACCACGGCGCGTTGGCCGAGGGCGGCGGCGAGGACGATTGCGTGTCGGCCGTCGTGTAGAGCCCTTGCGTGGTGATCAGGTTGTCGTACGGGCCGGTGGGTGCCGGCGTCGTTCCGGGCGCCGGCGGCGGCGTCGCGGCCGGTTGCCAGAAGCAGCCGTAGGCGATCTGCTGCAGCTCGAAGACGGTGTCGGGGAACGGCACGTGCTGCGCGTCGTGCAGGATCGTGTCGACGTCGACGATGCCGCCGTTTTGCGCGCGGTGCGCCCAGTCGCGGTCGCCGCGCACGATCAGGACGCCCGCGTCGGCGCTCGACACGCCGACGGCGGTCGAGCCGTGCATGTGGGCGTGGTACCAGAACGTCCCGGCCGGATGATCGGCGGGCAGCGCGATCTCGACCGGATACGGCGCCTTGCGCGGCGGCATCGAGCGCAGCACGTTGTCGCTGATCCCCGAGGGCGAGACGTGCAGCCCGTGCGTGTGGAGATTGGTCGTGTTGAAGCAGCCCACGCCGACCGGCAGGAGCAGATACGGCGCCGGCGTCGCGCCGCACGTCGGATCGTCGGCCGAGAGCTCGTTGTGGACCGCGACGTGGAGCGTGTCGCCGGGCCGCACGGTGAGCAGCGGCGAGGTCAGGCAGCCGCTGTACGTGCGCAGCTCGAGGTCGTCGGTCGACTGCGTGGTCGGGTTGTTGATCCGCGCCGCGACGCGTTCGAGCGGCAAGTCGACGTAGACGTCGTGGCCGCCGGGCGCGATGCGCTCGGGCCCCGGCTGACAGGCCGACACGACGTTGGCGGCGCCGAGCGTCGGCGGCGCGGCGCGTCCGTTGGGAAAGCGCGGGACCGATGCGAACGGCGGGCTCACGGCGGCCGCCGCCTGCGCCGGCGGCGTGCGCTGACCGGCGACCTGCACGAACGCGACGCCGGCGGCCAGCCCGGCGGTCCCGGCAAGGAGGAGGGCGCGGCGCGTCAGCGCGCGCGAAAAGAGCCGAAACAGCATGCCAACACCCGTTGCCTCTGAAGACGAGAGAAGCAGCCGTTCGCAGGCACCGTGGCGGAACCCTTGGTTGCTTCGAGCACGGCCGGGACGCTCGCGCGGCGAAAGGGCGCCGCATGGCGATCACGTTCGGCCGCGTCGTCCCCGTGCTGCGCATCTTCGATGAGGCGAAGGCGCGCGAGTTCTACCTCGGCTGGCTCGGCTTCACGGTCGACTTCGAGCACCGCTTCGACCCGGGCGCGCCACTCTACATGGGCGTCTCGCGCGGCGGATTCACCATCCACCTGAGCGAGCACCACGGCGATGGTTCGCCCGGCGCGCGGGTACGGATCGAGACGAGCGGCGTCGAGGAACTGCAGCGCGAGCTGATCGCCAAGGGCTACCGCTACGGGCGCCCGGGCGTCGTGCGCGAAGAGTGGGGCGAGCTCCGCGTCACCGCGCACGACCCGTTCGGCAACCAGCTGCACTTCGTCGAGCGCGTCGGCTGACGCGCCGAGCCACCGACGGAAAGAGAGATCGAGACGAATGGAACGAGACCGCGACGGCGTCCCTTTTCAGGACGATTTCACGGAAAACCGTGGTCCCAGCGGCGCCCAGCTCGACGACGACGCCCAAACCGAACGCCTGGATCCCGACGTCGACTCCCAAGCCGACGACGAGACGCTCAAAGAGAACGTCTTCGGCGTCGACGACCCGAAGCCGAAACGCTAGCCGCCTTGCACGACGACGCGCCGGCGGGCGGCGCGCCAGACGAACGCGGCGAGGACGGTGAACGCCAGCAGCCACGCGATCTGCGTGGCGAAGGCCGCCGCGTAGCCCGAGGGCGGGATCGTGCCCAGGTAGATCAGCAGCGGCGTCGAGTAGATCGCGGCGAACGGCAGCGCGAGCAGCGCCGTCTGCAAGAGGCCCGGGAAGAAGATGAGCGGCACGATTTGGCCGCTGAGCAAGTCGCTCGCCCAGCGCACCATCAGCTGCACGGCGAACGTCTCGAGCGTCCAGAAGGCGACGCAGTTCATCAAGAAGTTGAGCAGAAAGTTGACCAGGTAGCCGAGCAGGAAGCTCAGCGCGAACGCCGCCAGGACCGGCGGCGCCGGCACGTCGATGTGGACCAGTAAGAGCGAGACGGCCAACGCCGGGGCGATCAAGGTCGCGTGCAGCAGCGTCATCCCGACCCCGTCGCTGAAGAAGTAGAAGGGCAGGCTGATCGGCTTCATCAGGTCGGTCGCGATCTGGCCTTCGCGGATGTGGTCGCGGATCGCGCGCGTCCCGTCGATCTCCAGCACCAGCGACATCAGCAGCGCGATCGCGGTGTAGGTCAGGATGGCGTGCAGCGGGATGCCGGCCGGCGCGGCGTTCTGTGCGTAGAGTGCCACCCAGACCGTCTTCATCAAGTACAGTCGCACGATCAGCGCGCCGACGTTGGTGAAGACCTCCATCCGGTAGGTCGCCTCGCGCGAGAACGCCTTCCCGGCGAAGGCGACGTACGGCGCGAGGACCGCCGAGATCGTCATCGCGCCTGGTCCGCCGGCGGCGCCTCGCTGTAGCCTTCGAGGTAGATGCGCCGGATGATCGACTCCAGCTCCGGTTCCTCGATCGAGAGGTCGTGCACGCGGTAGTGCTCGGTGACGCGGCGGATCAGCACCTCGGCCGAGATCTCGCGGCGATCGAAGCGCAGGCGCACCAGGTCGCCCTCGCGCCCGTCGAGCGTCGCGCCCGCGACGTGGACGTCGGGCGCGTCCTCGCTCAGCTGCACCACCAGCGTGCGATGGTTGCCGTAGCGGTCGCGCAGCGTCTCGATCTCGCCGTCGTACACCAGCGTGCCGTGGTCGATCAGCACGATGCGCCGGCACAGCCGCTCGACGTCGGCCAGGTCGTGGGTGGTCAGGATGAAGGTCGTGCCACGTTCGCGGTTGACGCGTGCGACGAACTCGCGGATCGCCTCCTTGGCCACCACGTCCAGGCCGATGGTCGGCTCGTCGAGGAAGACCACCCGCGGGTCGTGCAGCATGGCGGCCGCGAAGTCGCCGCGCATCCGCTGCCCGAGCGAGAGCTGGCGCACGGGGGTGCGCAAGAACGGGCCCAGCTCGAGCAGCTCGGTGAACGCGGCCAGGTTCGTCGTATAGCGATCGGCCGGGATGCCGTAGATCGCACGCAGCAGCTCGAACGACTCGATCAGCGGCAAATCCCAATACAGCTGCGAGCGCTGGCCGAAGACGACGCCGATCGTGCGCGCGTTGCGCCGGCGGTGCGCGTAGGGGACGATGCCGTTGACCCGCACCTCGCCCGACGTCGGGACGAGGATCCCGGTCAGCATCTTGATCGTAGTCGACTTCCCGGCGCCGTTGGGGCCGATGTAGCCGACCAGCTCGCCGGCGTCGAGCGACATCGTCACGCCCTCGACCGCGACCTTGTCCTCGTAGTCCCGCGAGAACAGCGTGCGCAGCGCGCCGCCCACCCCGGGTCGGCGCACCAAGCTGCGAAAGACCTTGCGCAGGTCGCGGGTCTCGATGATGGGCGGCATCAGGGATAGTATTCGTCGGCGATCGCGACGCCGAAGCCGAGGTTGGCCTTGCGGAACTCCCGCACGACGCGGTCGTTCAGCTCGCGCCGGACCGCGAACTGGCGCAACGGCGCGGTGCGCAGCGCGGCCCGGATCGCGATCCAGTCCTTGGTCATGCTGTCGATTCCGATCCATTCGAGCGGCATGATCAGCGCGTCGCGCCACGCCGGGTCGGCCGCCATCGACTCGATCGCGGCGCGCACCGCCGCCATCGCGGCTTGCGGATCGGCGTCGGGCGCCGCCGAGACGACGTAGTCGACCCGCGACCAGTTGCGCGAGTGGTTGGAGACGGTCGTCACCGAGCTGTGCGGGATCGTGATCAAGTTGCCGCCGGCGTCGCGAATCTGCGCGATCCGCAAGGTCAGGTGCTCGACCAAGCCGCTCTGCGCGTTGATCGTCACGTAGTCGCCGACGACGTATTGGTCCTCGAACAGCACCAGAAAGCCGTTGACGATGTCGCGCACCAGGTTCTGCGCGGCCAGCGAGACGCCCAGCGCGGCGATGCCGCCGATCGTCACCACCGAGCCGATCGACAGCCCGACCTGGCTGAGCGAGGCCAGGGCGGCGATGAAGACGATCAAGATCGTCTTGAAGCCCGCGATCGCGTTGGCGACGGTCGGGATCCGCAAGGAGTGCCGCGCCCGTTCCTCCGAGGTCGCCTGATACCGCACGTGCCAGACCGACGCGGCACGCTGGATGACGACGTCGAGCAGCCGGTTCACCAGCGCGGCCACGATCCAGATCCCGGCCACGCCGAGCGCGCCCTGCCAGAGCCAGCGCGCCGTCGCCGTCGTCTGCGGGAAACGCGCCAGCGCCCACGTGACGCCGACGAACCACAGCAGCACCACCAGCCAGACCAGCACGTCGGCCACCGCGTTGTAGATGCGCATGCGCTGCTCGGGCGCGATGCGCCGCAGCGCGAACGCCAGCAGCCGCCGGCGGCTGTGGTGCACCGCCTCCTGCGCGGCGCCCGCGTCCGGCGTCGCCGTCGCCTCGCCGGCGGTCGCCGCGCGCTGCTCGAGCGTCTCGCGCAGCGCGCCGGAACGCCCGCGCAGCAGCGAGACGATCCAGCCCAGGATCAGCGTGAGCACCAGCAGGACGCCGGCGGCGATCGCGACGCGCTGCAGGTTCAGCCGCACCTGCGCGGGCTGCCGTTTGATCAGCGCCTTGACCAGCGCGCTCTGCAGCGTGTCCTGCCAGCTCTGCGCCAGCGCGTCGACGGTGGTCAGGTTGTACTGCGCGTCGGTGGTCGTGACGGTCATGATCGGAACGGCCTGATGGTGGCGCCCGTCGATCGCTTCGAGCACGTCCTCGTCGTTCTGCCGCACCGCCGAGACCTTGAAGGTCGCCGGGTCGTAGGCGGTCTCGGTTTCGTCGCCGACTTCGATCTGCGAGGTGATCTGCTGCAGGACGCTCTCGATGACGGTGACCCGCTCGGCGATCGAGCTGGTCGCGCTGCCGGTGGCGGCGATGCGAAACAGCACCGAACCGTCGAGCACGATCGGGGCGGTCGTATAGATCCCCGACTGCTGGATGTCGAACGGCGAGGTCGGCGCGGCCGAGGGGAGCGTGGGCAGCACCTGCGCGCCGGCCGGGGCGCTCGCCGCCAGGGCGAGCCCCAGGGCCAGCGCGAGGGCACGCAGGACGGGCATCGAGCGCCCCGTTCGGCACCGGGCGCGGCGATTCCGTAGAACTACGGACGGCCCCGAGCGCCGGCGCGCCTAGCATGGAGGAGACGCGCACGGCGTGTGCGCGGTCCAGAAGGAGACTCTTCCGTGCGACATCAGACTGACGATCCGGCCGGCGACGCCGCGCCCGATCGCTCCTGGAGCTTCGAGGTGATCGGTTCGCGTGTGCTGCTCGGCGTGGGGCTGATCTCGCTGCTGCTCGCAGCCGCGTACTTCGTCCAACTCTCGACCGTGCAATCGTGGTTGACGCCGCCGCTGCGCGTCGCGTTCGGGGTGCTCGCCGGTCTGGCGCTGCTCGTCGGCGGCACGGCGCGGCTGGGTTCGCGGCGCAACCTCGTCGCCGAAGGGCTCACCGGGTTGGGCGCCTCGATCCTCTATCTCTCGATCTGGGGCGCTTTCGGCCCCTTCCAGCTGATCCGCGAGCCGCTGGCGTTCGGCGCGATGGTGCTCGTCAGCGCCTCGCTGGCGTTCGTCGCGTGGCGCACGCGCCGCCAGAGCATCGCGCTGTTCGGACTCGCCGGCGCGATGCTCACGCCCGCGCTGTTGGCGGCCGGACCGCTGCCGCCGGCGCTGTTGGCGTTGTACTTGTGCGTCGTGTGCGGCGCGATGCTGGTCCTCGCCGTGCACCGCGACTACCTCGCCGTCGAAGCGGCGACGCTGGCCGGCGCGCTCGCCTACGCCGGCGCCCTGGCGCCGAATCCGGAGCTGCACTGGACCGCGAATCACGTCGCGATCGTCGCCGCGGTGCTGTTCGCCGAGTTCGCGAGCGCGCTGTTCCTCGCCGCTCGGTGCGGCCGGCACCTACGCCGTCGTGCACCTGGTGCGCGATTTGCCGGACGTCACGCACCCGTTCTTCAACGACGCGACCGGCGCGACGCTGGCGCTGCTGGCGGCGGCGGCGGTCGTCCTGCGCGATCAGCGCAGCTACGCGCCGCTGCTCCACCGGGACGAGCGTGACGCGTTCGGCTGGCTGTCGGTGGTCGCGGGGACGGCGCTTGCCCTCGCGACCACGGGCTGCGACCTGATCGCGCAGACCGCGCTGCCGAGCGGTGCCTGGACGCCGGCGACGCAGACCGCGTTGACGGTGCTGGGCGCGGTAGGGGCGAGCGCGCTCGTCGCGCTCGGCTTCCGTTATCGCTCGACCCGCACGCGCGTGACCGGCTTCGTCGTCTTCGGTCTCACGATCGCGAAGATGTACGCGTTCGACCTCGCCGCGCTGGGCAGTACCGAGCGGATCGTCTCGGCGCTCGTGCTCGGGACGCTGCTCGTCGTGGTCGCCGCTTGGTACCAGCCGGCAATGGTGCGGAGCAGGCGGGCCGCTTAACCGCCAGAGGAGTCCGATTTCCCCGCCGTGGCCTCGGCGGGGAAATCGCGGCTCGAACGGGGAGAAGGGCGACCGTGACCGCGCGCCGCTCCCGCACGCACCTGGCCCTCGTCCTCGCCGCGATCGGGGTCGTCTTCGGTGACATCGGGACGAGCCCGCTCTACACGCTCAAGGTGTGTCTGGATCTGGCCGGCACGCACGGCCCGCGGGCGATCATGGGGATCTGCTCGCTCTTGTGCTGGGCGCTGATCGTCGTCGTGTGCATCAAGTACGTGACCTTCATCATGAAGGTCGACCACGACGGCGAAGGCGGCATCCTCGCGCTGCTGGCGCGCGCGATCCCGCCCAGCCCGTACGGCGCGATCGTCAAGGCCGGCGCGCTGACGATCATCGTCGTGATCGGTGCCTCGATGCTGCTGGGCGACGGGCTAATCACGCCGGCGATCTCGGTCATCTCGGCCGTCGAAGGCCTCGAGGTCGCGAACCCCGCGTTCGCGCAGTGGGTGGTGCCGATCTCGCTGGTGGTGGTGGTCGGGCTGTTCGCGCTGCAAACCCGCGGCACCGAGAAGGTCGGCCGGCTGTTCGGTCCGGTGATGGTGCTGTGGTTCGTCACCATCGGCGTGCTCGGCGCGTGGGCGATCGTGCGCGCGCCGGTGATCGTCGGAGCACTCGATCCGCGGCTGGCGATCGAGTTTCTCGTCCGGCACGGCCTGGCGGGGTTCACGATCTTGGGCGGCGTCGTGCTGGCGGTGACCGGCGTCGAGGCACTCTACGCCGATCTCTCGCACTTCGGCCGCGGCCCCATCGTGCTGGGCTGGTACACGATCGTCTTTCCGGCCCTGATCCTGAACTACTTCGGCCAAGGCGCGAACCTGCTGGTCGATCCGGCGGCGCGCGAGAACCCGTTCTTCGCGTTGGCACCGTCCGCGCTGCTGTTGCCGATGGTGCTCCTCGCGACGGCGGCGACCGTGATCGCCTCGCAGGCGCTGATCTCGGGGACGTTCACGCTGGTCGAGCAGGGCATCGCGCTGCAGTTGGCGCCGCGCGTGCTGGTGCGCCACACGTCCTCGGAGTACAAGGGACAGGTCTTCGTTCCGTCCGTCAATCGCTGGCTCGCGATCGGCTGCGCGATCCTGATCGTCAGCTTCCGTTCCAGCGACCGCCTCGCCGCCGCCTACGGTCTGGCCGTGGCCTGCACGATGCTGTGCACCTCGCTCGCGTACTACGCCGTCATCACCCGCGTCTTGCACTGGAACCGCATCCTCTCGACGGTCCTGGTCGGGTGTTTCCTCGTCGTCGACGGCAGCCTGGTGCTGGCGTCGCTGCCGAAGTTTCTCGACGGCGGTTGGATCCCGCTGGCGATCAGCGCGGTGTTGGTGCTGGTGAGCACGACCTGGCTGCAAGGCCGGCGGCACCTGGCCAGCGCGCTCGCCGCGCAGCAAGTCTCGATCGACGACGTGCTCGAGAAGCTGCCGGCCGGGATGGGCGAGTCGGGGACGATGGTGTTCCTCACCCCCGATCCGCGGGGTGTCCCGTTCTTGGCGCGCCATCGCTGGATTCGCGACCGCGCGCAAGAGGAGCGCATCGTGGTCATGAACATCACGCGCGCGCCGACGCCGTACATGAGCGATCACGACCGCGTCACCGTCGAGCGCTTCTCGCTGCGCCTGGTGCGCGTGATCGCGCGCTTCGGCTACATGGAGGCGCCGCGCATCGATCCGATCCTCAAGTCGTGCGACGCGTTCGGGCTCGACCTCGACCGCGACGACACGTCGTTCTTCTACGCCGACCCGAAGATCGAGGCGGCGGAGAAGCACGGCTGGCCGGCGTGGCGTCGCGAACTGTTCGCGACCTTGCAACGCAACGCACGCCCGTTGCCCGACGATCTGCGCATCCGCGCCGAGCGGCGCATCGAGCTGGGCGTCACCGTCGCGATGTGATCCCCGTCGTCGCGATTTCTTGACGAGCCTGGCAATCCGCTGGGATACGGATCGCGCGCGAACGGGTACGTTTCCCGCCATGAAACTCGCACTCGTTCGCTCGTTCGTCCTGGCCGGCGCCGTCGCCGCGACGCTCACCGTGAGCGTTCCCCGTCCGGCCGCGGCCGACACCGGCTCGACCGCCGCGATCGCGGCGGCCGCCCTGATCGTCGGTGGGCTGATCTTCGACAGCAGCCGCAATCAGTATTACTACGTCAGCGGCGGCCACCGCCGCTACGTCGACAACAACACGGCCTCGTACTACCGCAACCACGGCGGTCGTTACCGCGACAACCACGGCAGCTGGCACGGGAACGGCTACCACGACCCCCGCGGCGGCTACCACCACTAGGGCTGCAACGCCGGGCCGTTGGGCGGCGTCCGTAAGGACGTGGTGCTCGGCGGCCTTCTGACCATCGTCTTGGCCGGCATCGTCGGACTGGCGCTGCTGGCCAAGATGATCCGCGTTCCGTACCCGGTCGTGTTCGTGCTGGGCGGCGTCGTGCTGGCGCTGATCCCCGGCGTCCCGACCATCACCCTCGACCCGAACCTGGTCTTCCTCTTGTTCTTGCCGCCGCTGATCTTCGGCGACGGCTGGACCAGCGACGCGCGGGCGTTGGTGCGCTTCCGGCGGCCGATCCTCTCGCTCTCGATCGGGCTGGTCATCTGCACCTCCGCGGTGGTGGCGTTCCTCGCCCATCAGCTGATCGGGCTGCCGCTCGCGGTCGGCTTCGTGCTGGGCGGCATCCTCTCGCCGACCGACGCCGTCGCCACCGACGCGATGACCGAGCACGCCGCGCTGCCCAAAGCGCTGATCGCGATCGTGGGCGGCGAGAGCCTGGTCAACGACGCCTCGGGGTTGGTGGTCTACCGCTTCGCGATCGCGGCGCTGGCGACCGGGACGTTCTCACTGCTGGCGGCGAGCGTGCAGTTCGTCTACGTCATCGTCGCCGGCATCGCGGTCGGGCTCGCCGGGGCGTGGCTGCTCGCGAAGCTGATGAAGCTCATCCGGCGCAAAGGGCTGGGCGACCCGATGATCTCGGTCTCGATCTCGCTGATCACGCCGTTCGCCGTCTACGTCCCGGCCGACGCGATCGGCGCCTCGGGCGTGCTGGCCTCGTTGGCGGCCGGGATCGCCCTCTCGCGCGTGCCGACGCTGTTCGATGCCGAATCGCGGCTGCAAGCGATCTCGGTCTGGCAGCTGCTGTTCTTCACCTTCAACGGCGCGGCGTTCGCGCTGATCGGTCTGCAGCTGCGCGAGATCGTGCACGGGCTGAGCCGCTACTCGGTCTGGACGCTGATCGGCTGGACGCTGGCGATCACGTTCACGCTGCTGCTCGTGCGTTTCATCTGGGGCTTCGTCGCCCTCTACCTGCCGTACCGGCTCTTCCCCGAGCAGCGCGAAGGGAAGTTCAGTTGGCCCGGACTGACGATCATCGCGTTCTCGGGACTGCGCGGGATCGTCTCGCTGGCGGCCGCGTTGGCGATTCCGACCAGCCTGGGGATCGTGCCGTTCCCCGACCGCGACCTGGTGCAGTTCCTGACCTTCGGCGTCATCCTCGTCACGTTGGTCGGCGGCGGTCTGCTCATGCCGCTGCTCGTCCGTACGCTCGGACCGCACCTGGAGGGCGACGGCGCGGAGGTGGAGCGTGCGACGGCGCTGGCGCGCGTCACCACCGCGCGAGCCGGGCGCGATCGTCTCAAAGCGCTCGAGTCGGGATTGAGCAGTCCGGCCGACTGGGAAGTCGCGGGCCGTCTCGAGGCCGAGTACGACCAGCGGCTGGCGCACTTCGGCGCGCACGCGGACGGCGCGGGGAGCGTCGGCGCGGACGGCAGCGATCACGCGACCGAGCAGCGGCTGCGCCGCGAAGCGTACGAGGCCGAGCGTGCCGCGCTGAGCGGACTGCGCCGCGCCGGGACGATCGGCGACGACGTCTACCGCGAGCTCGAGTGGGAGATCGATCTGGCCGAAGCCAGCCTCGGCGATCGGCTACAGTAAACCCATCTCGCGGGCGCGTGAGATCGCTTCGACGCGGTTGCGGGCGTCGAGCTTTTGCATGCACGTGCGCAGGTAGGCCTTGATCGTGTTGGGGCTCAAGTTCATCGCGTCGGCGATCTCGAGGTTGGTCTCGCCGGTCGCGACGCGTCGCAGCACGTCGTACTCGCGGCGCGCGATCGGCGAGCGCGCGTCACGGCGGTGCGAACCGCCGGCGCGTCGGCCGCCGTCGCCGTCGGGCCGCATGGCGCGTGCGATGCCCTCGACCAGATCCATGCGGGTCGCGTCCTTGGGCAGCACGCCGTCGGCGCCCGCTTCGAGCGCCGCGTCGACCGCCGGATGGTCGGGATAGGCGGTGAACAGCACGACCTTGGCCGCGGTCCGTTCGCGCAGCGCGCGGATCAGCTCGGGGGCCAGCATGTCGGGCAGCCGCAGATCGAGCAGGATCAGGTGCGGATCGGCGGCCACGACGATCGCCAGCGCCTCTTTGCCGGTCGCGGCATAGCCGGCCAGCGCGATCCCGCTGCAGCTCTGCGCCAGCATCTCGACGCCGTCGCGCACGACCGGATGGTCGTCGACGACCAGCACGCGCACGGTGCTCATGCCGGGACCCACGCGCGTAGGCTGACGCCGCCGTCGCCCTCGTCGTTGACCTGCAGGTGCCCGCCGTGCTCGGCCAGCGCCGTGCCGATCGCCTCGAGCCCGAAGCCGCGCGCGTGCTCCGCCGCCGGCTGCAGCCCGATCCCGTCGTCGGTCACCGTGACCGCGACGCCGGCGCGCAGCGCCGCGACGGTGACGACGACGTTGCTCGCGTGCGCGTGCTTTTCGATGTTGAGCAGCCCTTCTTTGGCGGCCGCCAGCAGCAGCTGCAAGCGCGATTTCTCCAGCGGCGGGAGGACGTCGAGCATGATCAGCTTGGCCGGCACGGCCGTGCGCTCGGAAAACGCGGCGCAGGCGGCTTCAATCGCGGCGCCGAGCGCCAGCTGCTCGGAGGGCGTGCGCAGCGCGCGCAGCGACTCGCGCAGCGTCACCGCCGCCTCGCTGGCTTGCCTTTCGATCGCCAGCAGCCGCTCGCGCAGCGCCTCGTCGACGACGGCGTCTTCGCTGGCGCTGCGCACGCCGGCGGTGATCGCGAAGAGCATCGCCCCGATCGTGTCGTGCAGGTCGAGCGCCATCCGCTGGCGCTCCTCGTGCATCGCGATCTCGGCGGCGTGGCGCGCGCGCTCGGCGACCAGCAGCGCGTCGGCGGTGCGGTCCGCGACGCGCTCGACGATCGCGGCCGCGCGGTTGCCGAACGTGCCGCGTTCGCGCAGGCCGCCCAGCAGCACGCCCACCCGCTGCTCGTTGCAGCTGATCGGCGCCGCGATCATGCGCTGAATGTCCTCGACCGCGACGTTGGCGTCGTAGTCGTGCGTGATCGCACCCGAGCCGAAGTAGTCGTCGACCCACTCGAGGGTGCCGAGCTGGTAGACCTTCCCGCCCAAGCCGCAGCCGCGCTGCAAGGTCAGCCCGACGAACTCGTCGGTGCGGTTGCCGCTGGTATACCGGATGCGGACGCTGTCTCGCCCGGTGCGGTCGCCGAACCAGGCGACGTGGAAGCCGTACTCGTTGGTGAGCAAACGAACGGTTTCGCGCAGGACTTTGTCGCGATCGACCAAGGCCAGGATCGCAGCCAGCTCGCGATCGAGCTCGCTGAGCTCGTCGGCGGCCAACTGGTAGCGGGAAAGCGCGCGCGAGAGACGGGCCAACGGCAATCCTCGTCGGGCGGTGATTGGGCGCCGTCGTTCGCGCGGCGCAAAGTACCTCCCTTCGGGTGTAGCATCGCGCGGCACTGATTTGCAATACTCGTCCCGGCAAGCCCTGATGGCACGCGCACCGGCGGAGACGCCGACCGGTGCGCGTGCCCGACCACGTCCCGAACCGACCGGAGGTAGACCCGTGACTCGACGCCGCGTTCTCGTGCGCTCGATCGGCGCTGCACTCGCCGCCGCGCTGCTCGCGCTCGGAGCTCGCCCGCCGGAACCGGCGAAGGCCGCCGGGAGCGACGTGACCGTGGGCGTGATCTACTCGAAGACCGGGTTCTTGGGCAGCTACGGCCAGCAGTACATGGACGGCTTCCAGGCCGGGCTGGATTACGCGACGCACGGCACCGGGATGGCCGCC